>JAVROZ010000180.1:0-3741 GCA_032162485.1 Mycobacterium sp. | reverse complement strand
GGGTGGGCTGGTGCACCGTGTTGCGGAGCTCGGAGGATGGGCAGGTGCAGCGGCTCGCCGGCAGCCCTGGCGCTCCGGAAACTCTGGCCGATTCGGCGCCGTGGCTGCCGATCGAGCACGCCTCAACGCTGGACGGCAACGCCGAATGGGTCCCGCAATCTTGGCGCGACATGGACACGACGATGGTCGCCGCGCCGCTGGGCGATACGCGTACAGCGGTGGTGCTGGGCCGGCCCGGTCCGGAATTCCGGCCGTCGGAGGTGGCCCGGCTGGGTTACCTGGCCGGCATCGTCGCGACCATGCTGCGCTGAAGATCGGCATCCCTGGATCGCAGCGCCGAACTCGTCTCCCTCAAGTTCACCGGGCCAATGTGATTGCGCTACCGCGGTTTTGATGTCGCTACGGGATCGTCGTCCTCCCACAGCAGCAGCTGCCGGACCGACGCGCGCGTACCGTACGGTCGCAGCATTTGGCTGGCCGGCCGTGGACGCACCTGCTGGGGCCACCAGAACCAACGCCCGAGAATCGTTGCGATGGAAGGCGTCATGAACGATCGCACAATCAGCGTGTCGAACAACAGCCCAAGGCCGATGGTCGTCCCTATCTGACCGAGGACCTGGAAACCACTGAACACGAAGGCGCACATCGTGACGGCGAATACGAGGCCGGCAGAAGTGACGACCGAGCCGGATCCGGCCATCGCGCGAATCACGCCGGTCTTCAGTCCGGCACCGACCTCCTCCTTGAATCGGGAGATCAACAACAGGTTGTAGTCCGATCCCACCGCCAAGAGCAGAATCACGGCCAGTGCCAACACAACCCAATACAGCTGAATACCGAGCATGTACTGCCAAACCAGCACGGACAGGCCGAACGAGGCGCCCAGCGAAAGCGCGACCGTGCCCACGATGACGAGCGCAGCGATCAGACTTCGCGTGATGATCATCATGATCAGCAGAATCAGGCTGAGAGCGGCAAATCCGACGATCAACAGATCGTATTTCGCGCCGTCTTGGATGTCGTAATACGTTGCGGCAGTACCGCCCAGATAGATCTGGGCGTCGGCCATGGGGGTGCCCTTCAACGCTTCGTGCGCGGCCTTCTTGATCGGGTCTATGTGCGAGATTCCGTCCGGTGTCGCCGGATCACCTTCGTGGGTGATGATCATCCGAGCGGCCTTGCCGTCGGGCGAGAGGAACAGCTTCATGCCGCGTCTGAAATCCGGGTTTGCGAATACCTCGGGGGGCAGATAGAACGTGTCGTCGTTCTTCGCGGTGTCGAAAGCTCGTCCCAGTGCCGTCGCGTTCTCGATTGCCGCCGCCGTCTGCGAATAGATGCCCGACAGGGTGGCGTAGTTCGCCAGCGCCAAGTCGCGATTGGTCTCCTGGCTGGCAATCTGCGGCGGTATCAACTCCACCAGTTTCGGCTGCAGCGCGTCGAGTTTGTCCAAGGTCGACGTGAGGTCCTCGAAGCGTGCGCTGAGTTGGTCGACGCCATCGAGCGCGTCCAGGACCGACCTGATCGCAAAGCAGGCCGGGATGTCGTAGCAGTGCTTATCCCAATAGAAATAACTACGAATCGGCCTGAAGAAGTCGTCGAAATTCGCGATCTTGTCGCGTAGGTCGTTGATGGTGGCGATGGTGTCGCGAAAGCTCTGGGCCTCGCTGTGCGTCGTGGCCGCAAGCTCCTGTTGCAGCGTGTACTGCTGGCGCAGAATGTTGATTGTTTTGGACAGCTCACCGGCCTGCGTCAGCAGGTCATTCGCCCGATCGCGCTGATACGTCAGATTTTCCTGCTGAGTGGCGCTTTGCGTGCTGATTTGAAACGCCAGCGAACTGTGGACAAGCGGGGTTCCCAGCGGCCTGGTGATGGTCTGCACCTGGGCAATGCCAGGGACGTGAAAAATCGCCTTCGCCACCCTGTCCAAGATGAGCATGTCGGCCGGGTTGCGCATGTCGTGATCCGTGTCGATCATCAGCAATTCGGGCTCGAGGCGGGCACGGGAAAAGTGCCGCTCCGCGGCCGCGTATCCCACGTTGGCCGGCGCGCTGGCAGGCATGTACGGGCGCGTGTCGTAACTCGTCTTGTAACCGGGCAGCGCAAGCAGACCCACCAGCGCCAACGCGCAAGCCGCGGCAAGAACGGGGCCGGGCCACCGCACGATCGCCGTGCCGATCCGCCGCCACCCGCGGGTTTTCATCGCGCGTTTTGGGTCGAAAAGGCCCACCAGAGCACCCAGGGTGAGCACCGCCGGACCCAGGCTGAGCGCGGCGAAAAGCGCGACGAGGATGCCGATCGCGGCGGGGATGCCCAGGCTCTGAAAATACGGAAGTCGGGTGAAACCCAGGCAGGCGACCGCGCCGGCAACGGTCAGGCCTGAACCGAGCACGATGTGGGCGGTTCCCTCAAACATGGTGTAGAAAGCGGATTCTCGATCTTCGCCCGCCCCCCGTGCTTCCTGATAGCGGCCGACGATAAATATCGCATAGTCGGTCCCCGCAGCGACCACCAGCAAGGTGAGTAGATTCGTCGCGTATGTCGAAAGCCCGATTACCCCGGCATTCCCGAGGAACGCGACGATTCCCCGCGCGGCCGACATTTCGATGAGGACCGTAATCAGCACCAGGATCATGGTCAAGAGAGATCGGTAGACGAAAAGCAACATCAGTGCGATCACCCCGATGGTGATCGCGGTGACTTTCGCGGTCCCCTTGCTGCCCACGTCGAACTGGTCGGAGATGAGCGGCGCCGGACCGGTGACGTAAGCCTTGACCCCCGCCGGCGCCTGCGTGTGTTCGACAATTTTGCGGACTGCGCCAACAGCTTCGTTGGCCAGCGCCGACCCTTGATTACCAGCGAGATTCACCTGAACATAGGCGGCCTTGCCATCGGTGCTCTGCGATCCGGCCGCGGTGAGGGTGTCCCCCCAGTAGTCCTGAACATGCTGGACGTGCTTCTTGTCCTGCTCGAGCTTGTGAATCAACGAGTCGTAGAACTTGTGGGCGTCCGCGCCGAGCGGCTTGTCACCTTCCAGAACGATCATGGCCGTGCTGTCGGTATCGAATTCATGGAATACCTGACCGATGCGCTTCGTCGCTTGCAGCGACGGCGCATCGGGAGAACTCAGCGCCACATTGTGTGTTTCTCCGACCTTCTCCAATTGCGGCACCGCGATGTTCGTTACGGCCGCCAAAGCCACCCAGAACAGCAGGATCGGCACCGAGAGCCGACGGATCAGGTGCGGCAACGACGGCCGCGTGGGTTCGTCGTCGCTCATCCGGATTTGTCCAGGCAGAAGGTGTAGGCATCGACTTTGTTGACGGTGCGTTCGTCTTTGACTTCACCGTTGACGGTGATGCGGCAGCCGAGGGTATCGCCGTTGCCCTGCGCGACGACGTTGCCCAAGATCGCCGGCTCCGTGGTGGTGATCGTGAACGACCACGGCAGGGGCGCATTCAGGACTTGCTGCGGCTGAGCATTGACATCCAGGTAGTTGATCGTTGCCACGGCACCCGGTTCGCCGAAGACCTCGAGAATCATCTGTTTCGGGTTGAACGGAACGATCTGATTGGACAGGCCGCTGTTAGCCGAGGTGTTGTTATGCGAGCCGAAGATGCCGTGCAGCCGATACACGGCGAATCCCGCCACCGCGACCACCAGAACAGCCACCACCAGCATCCAGCGCCGGCCCAGTTGGCGGCCGAGTGAAAGCCGTGGCATCCCTGACCCTTTCACGAGCGG
>JAVROZ010000179.1:0-7123 GCA_032162485.1 Mycobacterium sp. | reverse complement strand
AACACCTCAAAGGACAACCCACACAGTCGACCCATGCCCGCATCGAGCGCGTCAAAGACCTCGACGATCTCCTCACGAGTGCTCGAAACCACACCCAAATTCTACAAAGGAGCACCGACAAGAATCGCCTCGTCGAACGTGGAACTCCATGCGGATCAAGCGATTAGCGCATTCCGACCGGCCGACCGCGGGAGGCGCTCTCATGGGCGAGCTGTACGCGCGAGCTATAGCCGAGTTTCGCGTACACGTGGGTGAGATGAGTCTGAACGGTCCGCCGTGAAATGAACAATTTTGCGGCAATCTCATTGTTGGCCAGACCATCACCGACCAACCGCACCACATCCCGTTCGGTGGGGGTCAGGGAGTCCCAACCGCTGGTCGGGCGCTTACGCTCACCACGACCCCGTCGCGCGTAGGCGATCGCCTCGGCGAGCGAAAGGCTCGCTCCCTCCGCCCACGCGGCATCAAAAGCCTGTTGACCCAGCAAGTCTCGGAGGGCGCCGACCGAATGTTCGTATTCTGCGTCGTAGATCTTGAAACGTACGGCACTTAGTTGCTGCCGGATCTCGTTTGCCGCGCTGAAGAGTCGCACGGCGTCGGAGTGACTTCCGGCGGTAAAGGCCAAATCTGCGAGGCACTCGAGAACGTCCGGGACGGCCAGATGTGCCTGCACCTTGGCAGCGCAGGCAAGGGCCTTATGCGCATCACGCGCCGCCTGGTCTGGTTCGCCCTTGGCGAACGCCACCCGCGCCCGTGTCGTGAGCGCCCGCGCGAGGTGCCAGCCGGCAGTGACCGTGACCTTTTCGTCGGCCCAGCGTCCTGCCTCGACCAGATCGCCGCGTGCCACCTCGACTTCGGGCATGGGGATGACATTGGTCTTCGCGAGTTCGCGTCGCACCCGCAGTCGTAGCCAGGCGTCGTCACTGGCTGCCGCGGCCGTCGAGAAGTCACCGGCCGCGATAGCCGTCGTGGCCAGCAGTGCGTAACTGAAGCCCTCGTTGTACCGCCACAGATTGGTGGCCGCTTTCAGGGATGCGAGTGCGGCGGCCTTGGCCGCGGTGGTGTCACCGTGGAACGCAAGTGCGTGGCTAAGGGTGAGTCGGGCAGCCCAGCCGAACAACACGTCGTTGGCCGCGTCGGCTTCGGCAATCACCTCTCGGAACTGCGTAACAGATTCTGCCAGAGCGCCTTTCATCATCTGTGCCAGACCCAGGGTCCACCGGCACGAACGCGAATGGAACTGGTCACCGATCGCGTCGGCGAGATCACGTCCTTCAACGGCGATCGCTCGCGCGGTGACTGGGTCGCCCGCGTAGAACGCGCCAAGGGCCTGCCAATGCAGGATCTGGGTTAGCCGCCACTGGTCACCCAATTCACGGGCGATGCCCAGCGCCTCGGCTAGGTACGGGCGGGCCGCGTCGGCGTTGTAAGAAAGGACCGCTCCGCAGGCGGTGAGGGCGCGCGCCAGCAGGGCTTGATCGCCGACTTCGCGAGCGATCACCAAAGCCTGTCGCGCGTCATCCAAGTTATTGTGGACGCTGCGTGACGCGTCGAGTGTCGCCTTGTCCGCGAGTGCCCGGCCGCGCGTCACAGCCGAAATACGTTGGTGACCAACATTGTCGACGAGCACGGCGGAAAACCACGCCAAGCCCTCCTGGATCCTGCCGCGCGTCAGCCACAGCGGCTGCAGTGCCGAACTGAGTTCCACCGCCCGCTCGATATCGCCGTGTTCACGACTGAAGGCAAACGCCGCGCGCAAGTTGTCGATCTCGGTTTCTACCTGCTCGAGACGGCATTCGTGATTCGCGTCAGCGGGCCGGTCCAGCACCGCGGCCATGTCCGTGTAGTGGTCGCGATGCCGCGCCTGCGTCGCGTCGGCCTCATCGGCTTCCCGCAGCCGCTCCATCGCGTAGAGCCGCATCGTCTCCAGCAGCCGGAAACGTGTTCGCTCTCCGAAGTTTTCGGCGACGACAAGGGATTTGTCCACCAGCAGGGTCAGCTGGTCGAGAATCTGGCACTGTTGCAGGTCGCCGTGAGCGGCGACCGCCCGAACCGCATCGAGGTCAAAACCACCGCGGAAGGCGGCCAGCCGCCGAAACAGGACGCGTTCTGGCGCGCTCAGTAAGGCGTGTGACCAGTCGATGGAAGCCGCCAGCGTTTCATTGCGGTGCCCGGCAGTGCGCGCGGCGTCGGTCGGCAAGCTGGAGCGCTGCCGCAGCGCGTCCAGGATTTCGGTCAGCGACATCATGCGGACGCGTGCCGCGGCGAGCTCGATCCCCAACGGCAAACCGTCCAAGTGGCTGCAGATTTCGCGCACGGCAGCGACGTTGTCGCCGTTGATGGCGAAATTCGGCCGGGCCAGCCGCGCCCGGTCGACGAAGAGTTCGATCGCATCCCCGGTGAGCGAAAGCGCGGGCACCCGCCAGGTCACCTCACCGGCAACGCCGATCGGTTCGCGGCTGGTCGCCAGCACTGTCAAGTTCGGACAGGCACCCAGTGCTGTGGTGATCAACGCGGCGCAGGCATCCAGCAGATGCTCACAGTTGTCGAGCGTCACCACCACTTTTCGGTCGCCGACAAACCGCAGCAGCGTGTCCATCGCGGACCGGCCGGATTGATCGGGGACGCCGAGTGCGCGGAGCACCGCGACCGGCACCATCTCGGGTTCTGTAACCGGTGCCAGATCCACAAACGACACGTCATCGCCGAACTGGGGCGCCAGCTGCGCCGCGACCTGCAACGCCAGCCGCGTCTTGCCGACGCCGCCGGCACCGGCCAGGGTCACCAGCCGGCGCTCGGCCAACGTGGCGAGTATGTCGTCTATCTGCGCTGCGCGGCCGATGAAACGAGTCAGATGTACCGGAAAACGTTGCTGTGCAGCATCATTGAGTTCACGTAGCGGCGGGAACTCCACCGGCAGGTCGGCATGGCATAACTGCGCAATGCGCTCGGGCCGCGACAGGTCGCGGAGTCGGTGGGTGCCAAGATCAGTGAGCCAGATGCCGGCCGGGAGGTGGTCGATCACCAGATCGCGCGTGGTTCCCGAGACGACGACCTGACCGGCGTGCGCCAATTCATGCAGCCGCGCCGCCCGGGTCAGCGTCGGATCGCCGTTGTCGGTTGCGTCAGTCAGCTCCATTTCGCCGGTGTGCAATCCCACCCGCAGCCTGATTGGCGCCAGGGGTGCCCGCTGCAGTTCGACCGCACAGGCCAGGGCGTCGTTGGCACGCGCGAACAGCGCGACAAAGCAATCGTCACCCTCGTCGCCGAAACCTTGCCTGACCGGTCCCACTCCGTCGTGCGCGTCGATGATGTCGAATGCCGCCCGATCCAGGCGCGTCACCGCGGTCGCCATCGCCTTGGGCTGGGTCTCCCACGACTCGGGTGGGGTCTCGATATCAGCGAACAAAAGGGTCACTGTTGGCGGCAGAAACTCGTTCACGCCCACATCACTTCCGTCGATGGCGATGAATCCGTGGTTGCTTCGGTTCACGTGTGTGAGCCGCCGTTGGTTCAACACAAGTTGAATAACTACCGAAATGCTCCGCCAAGGGTCACTTCGCCGGTTGGTGATCGCGCGAATGGATCGGGTACGCCCTTACCAGGCGCGCGACAGCTACGACATCCGTAGCACGCGCCTGTCCGGCGCGAAACTACGACCCCCTAGCCAGTCCTTTCTACGACCCCACAGTTTCGGTATCTACGCGTTGTGACCGACGTACATCGGCCCGTCCCCACGCATTCTTGTAACTCTCGACGAGTGTCAGGTCACGCCCTGCATTCGCTGTGCTCTCACCGGCTGCTCAATGACTACTCAATGACCAGGTGATAGCTCGCAATTCAACAACGGAGCCGGCCATTGTCTTCCATCGACGGGCGGCTGGGCGCAGGGTCCAGCGCTGAAGTGGTCTGCGACCGACGTCCGAGGAAGGACCAAGATGAGCTTTCTGGTGTTACCACCGGAGGTCAATTCGGCACGGATGTATGCGGGTGCCGGGGCACAGCCGTTGGCCCTGGCGGCAGCGACATGGGATGGCCTGGCCGCGGATTTGCACGCGTCGGCGTCGTCGTTCGGCGCGGTGATCGATGCTTTGACCACTGGGCCTTGGTCTGGACCGGCATCGGTGACAATGGCCGCCGCTGCCGCGCCCTATGTGGGGTGGATGAGAGCGGTCGCGGGCCAGGCGGAGCTGGCGGCCGCCCAGGCCAGGGCTGCGGCGACCGCGTTCGAGACCGCGCTGACGGCGACGGTGCATCCGGCTGCGGTGACCGCCAATCGGGTGTCGTTGATCTCGTTGGTGGCGACGAACTTCGTGGGTCAGAACACTCCGGCGATTGCGGCTACCGAGATCGATTATGAAGAGATGTGGGCCCAGGACGTGACCGCCATGTTGGGGTATCACGCCGGGGCGGCGTCGGTGGCGGCAACGTTGCCGCCGCTCGCCGAGCCACCGACGACTCTGGCCGGGTCGGTTGCCCCGGCGGCGAGCGCGGTCCAAGCCCCCCTTGCCGCATCCTCGGCGCTGGTCGACCCGGTGACGCAGCTCGCGGGACTGGCGTCGCAGATTCCGGCGGCCCTGCAATCGTTGGCGTCGGCGGTTCCGGTGGAGTCGCTTTCGTCGGTGGCGCAGTTCGCGACGCTCCCGGTCAGCCTGCTGCTCTCGCCGATCATGTCGCTGGCCCAGTCGGGGAGCGGCGCGGGCCTGGCGGCGAGCGCGGGCCTGGCGGCCGACGTTCCTACGCTGGCGGGTGACGTTGTTACCGGCGCGCCATCACTGGGCGGTGCCGGAGTGGGTCCGGCGTTGTCGGCGGGCCTGGGTCAGTCGCATCTGGTGGGGGCGATGTCGGTACCGCCGACCTGGACGGGATCGACGCCTGCCCGGATGGGGGCATCGGTGTTGCCCGGTCTGGGGGCAGCGCCGAATGCTGCAGCGACGTCCGGAATGACCGGCGGCACCGGTGGTATGCCGATGATGCCGATGCCCATGGGCGCCGGCGGTGCCGCCTCCGGTATGCCCGGCGGAATGCTGGGCCGCGGCGGCGGGGGGTCACATGTGGTGCAGCAGCGGCCGAGCGTGGTGCCCCGCACCGGAGTCGGATAGCCCCAGCGCCAGTTGGCATCAGGCAGTATTGACCGCGGCCGCGGTTTCGGTCGCCACCACCTCGGCAGCCGCCCGCTCGCCGGAGCGGATTGCGCCGTCGATCCAACCGCACATGGTGGCTGAGCTTTCGGTTCCGGCCCAGTGGATCCGTCCGCACGGGGCACGGAGCGCGGGACCGTATTCGGTCAGTACGCCGGTCGGTGTGTGGCTGATCATCCCACCCCCGGAGTAGCGCTCGACGGTCCAGTTCTGCTCGTGGTACTCGACCGGGTTGGCGGCTTTACTCCCGAGCCGGTCGACGAGTTGCCCGATGATCAGCGATTTGCGCTCAGCCTCGTCGTGGCGGGTCAGCCGACGCGCGGCAACGCCCTCGGTGATGACGCACATGATCCCCGGATTGCCGGTGTCCGTGCAGGCGTCGATGGTCAGCGTGGCCGGACTTCCGGGCGCCGCGGACTGGCCGGAGAGTCCGTCGGCGCGCCAGAACGGCTCGTCGTAGATGACGGAGGTCTTGATCACCGCGCCGCCGGGCATCCGCTGATTGAGAAACGCCCGGTCCATCGGCAACAGCGGCTCGTAGTCGATCGACCCGGCTATGGCCATCGGAATCGCCACTATCGCGCGTTGCGCCCGGACCGTCACGCTATCGGCCGCAACCGTCACCCCGTTGGCGTCCTGGGTGATCTGCCGGACCGGCTGCGACAGCTGCAGCGCATCACCCAACTCGGCGACCATCGGGCGGTAGATGGCGCCCATCCCGCCGACCGGTCGGGCATCCTGGGCGCCGCCCTTGCCGCCGATGACAAAACCGGGACCACCGCCAGATGCCATCTGCAACAGCATCCACAGGAAGGATGTTTCCGAGGGGGCGCAGGTGTACGGGCCGGCCAACGCCATGTCCAGCATTTCGCGGGCGGTCTTGGACAATACGTTGCGCTCCAGCCAATCGCCGAGGCTGATCCGATCCCACTCGGCGGCATCCTTTGCTTCCCAAGGGTTTTCGCGCGGAATTGTCTTGCACATCTGCTCCACGGTGGCCAGGCCGATGCCCAGGTTGGCCACCGCCCATGGGCTCAATGTCCAGGGAATCTTGCCGCCATAGCGACGCTTCTTGCCGTCGACGATCATCAGGGCATCGCCGTCATTGTGTTGCTTGTACTCCGGTACCCCGAACTCCTGCATCAGCGCGTAGATCCGGTCCTGGCCCGGCCCGATCCAGGCACCGCCACGGTCGATCCACACTCCGTCGTCGCGGGTCACCGTGAACGTGCGGCCGCCGGCGCGATCACGAGCCTCCAGCACGGCCACCGAGTGACCCGCTTGTTTGAGCCGCAGCGCGGCGGTCAGACCTGCGAATCCGGCTCCGACCACGCAATAATCGACATCCGTCATGCCCGACTCCTCAGTGACCCCGTGTCGCCCCAGCAGCAAGCTACACCGATCACAGGACCGCTGAATCATCTTCCGAAAGTTTTAACAACTGTTCAACCGGCTTGGGTGATCGAGAAGCAAGACGGTATTGTCACTGCCCTCGAATATCTTGTTTCACTTGATAATTCGTGATGGGCCGCCCCGATGGTCAGCGCGTGATCACCGGCGGATCAGGCGGGTACGCCATAGACGTGGCTGCGTAATGTGCGGTCTATGCGGATACATGACGTGCGGGTCCGGCGCAGCGCCGACGACTTTCCCCGCAGTGAACATCTGGCGTGGAAGATCGCCGAGGTGGCGGCGGACTCGGTGGCTGTGCCCGCGGATACCGAGTCCATGATGCTCAACCGCATCATCGACAACGCCGCAGTCTCGGCGGCTTCGGTCATTCGTCGTTCCGTAGCGACGGCACGAGCTCAAGCGCTGGCCCACCCCGCCGACGGTACGGGCGCAAAGGTTTTCGGTATCGAGGGCGACTATTCGCCGGAATGGGCGGCCTGGGCCAACGGCGTCGCGGTGCGCGAACTGGATTTCCATGACACGTTTCTGGCCGCGGAGTACTCGCACCCGGGTGACAACATTCCGCCACT
>JAVROZ010000178.1:0-2641 GCA_032162485.1 Mycobacterium sp. | reverse complement strand
GATCGGTCTGGTCAACGACGTGTACGACAATGCCGACGCCACGCTGGCAGCGGCCCACGCCGTCGCCGCCGAAATCGCCGCCAATCCCCCACTGGCCGTCCACGGCGTCAAGGATGTTCTTGACCAGCAACGTATTTCAGCCGTCTCAGAGAGTCTGCGCTACGTCGCCGCCTGGAACGCGGCATTCCTGCCCTCGAAGGACCTGACCGAGGGTATTTCGGCGACCTTCGCCAAGCGCCCGCCGCAATTCACCGGCGAGTAGGGGCGTCCGAAGCGTGCGCGGACGGCCATGGCCCCATGTTGGTTCTCGCGACACGTACCCTCGCTGAGGTGGTGACCCGCCAAATGACCCGCGCCGGTGACGATGCAGAGCGCAGCGATGAAGAGGAACGGCGCAAATGACCCCCGACGGCAAGATCCGTGTCCCGGCCGACCTGGATGCCGTGACAACGATCAGCGACGAAGACCATTCCGAAATCGACGGCGCTGCCGTTGAGCGGATCTGGCAGGCCGCGCAGCATTGGTATCAGGCCGGCATGCACCCCGCCATTCAGTTGTGCATCCGACACAACGGGCGGGTAGTGCTCAACCGCGCCATCGGCCACGGTTGGGGCAACGCCCCGAGCGACGACCCCGACGCCGAAAAGATCCTGGCGACGACGGACACCCCGTTCTGTGCCTACTCTTCGGCCAAAGCCATCGCGGCGACCGTCGTGCACATGCTCGTCGAGCGCGGAACCTTCTCCCTCGATGATCGGGTCTGCGAATACGTGCCCACCTTCACCAGTCATGGCAAGCACCGCATCACGCTCCGGCATGTCATGACACACAGCGCGGGCATCCCGTTTCCCACCGGGCCCAAGCCGGACGTCATGCGCGCCGACGACCATGACTACGCCCTGGAGCAGCTCGGAAAATTGAAGCCGGTCTACCGGCCCGGGCTGGTGCACATCTATCACGCCCTGACCTGGGGGCCGTTGATGCGCGAGATCATCTGGCGGGCCACCGGCAAGGAAATTCGCGAAATCCTTGCTACCGAAATCCTTGATCCGCTGGGCTTCCGCTGGACGAATTTCGGCGTGGCCAAAGAAGATATCCCGCTGGTCGCGCCGAGCCACGCCACCGGAAAAACGCTGCCGCCGGTGATCGCACAGATTTTCCGGAAGGCGATCGGCGGAACCGTGCACGAGGTGATCCCGCTGACCAATCAGCCGCTTTTCCTCGGCACCATCATCCCGTCGTCCAATACCATCTCGACCGCAAACGAGCTGTCCCGCTTCATGGAGATCCTGCGCCGCGGCGGTGAACTCGACGGTGTGCGGGTGCTTCAGCCGGAAACGGTGCACGGCGCAGTCAAGGAGAGCCGCCGCCTGCGGCCGGATTTCGCGACCGGGCTGGTGCCGCTGCGCTGGGGAACCGGATTCATGCTGGGCTCGACGAAGTACGGACCTTTCGGGCGTAACGCGCCGGCCGCGTTCGGCCATCTTGGCCTGGTCAACATCGCGGTGTGGGCAGATCCGGAGCGGGCCCTGTCCGCCGGTCTGATCAGCAGCGGCAAGCCCGGCCGGGATCCCGAAGCCGGGCGCCACGGCGCGCTGATGAACACCATCACCGAGGCAATCCCTCGGCTCTGAGGGATAGCCACAGTGCTGCGGTACGCACCGACGCTGCATTAATCCAACGAGCGGTGGCGGAGGGATTTGAACCCCCGGACGGTTTTAGCCGTCTCTCGCTTTCAAGGCGAGTGCATTAGGCCGCTCTGCCACGCCACCCGGACATCGGTAAGCCAAGGGTAGCCGCGGCTGTAGCGTGGCCGACATGCGCGCCATCGTTGCCCAATCCGCCGAAGAGCTGGTCTGGCAAGACGTCCCGGATGCATCGGCCGGGCCGGGTCAAGTACTTATCAAGGTCAGCGCCGCCGGCGTCAACCGTGCCGATGTGCTGCAGGCTGCCGGCAAGTACCCGCCCCCGCCGGGCGCCAGCGAGATCATCGGCATGGAGGTCTCGGGCGTCATCGCCGACGTGGGTGATGACGTCACCCAGTGGACCGCCGGACAGGAAGTTTGCGCATTACTCGCCGGCGGCGGCTATGCCGAGTACGTCGCCGTTCCAGCCGGCCAGGTGACGACCATTCCGGCACCCGTCGACATCGTCGACGCGGCCGGCATACCCGAAGTGGCCTGCACGGTCTGGTCGAACCTGGTGATGACCGCCCGCCTGGGCCCCGGCCAGTTGCTCCTGGTGCATGGCGGGGCCAGCGGTATCGGCACTCACGCGATCCAGGTGGCACGAGCGCTGGGCGCCCGGGTGGCCGTCACCGCCGGGTCGCCGGACAAGCTGGCCCTCACTCGTGAGCTGGGCGCCCAGATCGCGATCTCCTACAAAGACGAGGACTTCGTCGCGCGGATCAACGAGGAGACCGACGGCGCCGGAGCCGACGTGATCCTCGACATCATGGGCGCCGCCTACCTGGACCGCAACATCGACGCCCTGGCCAGCGATGGGCAGCTGGTAGTGATCGGCCTGCAGGGCGGCGTGAAGGCCGAACTCAACCTGGGCAAGCTGATGGCCAAGCGGGCCCGGGTCATCGGCACCACGCTGAGAGCGCGCCCGGTCACCGGGCCGAACAGCAAGAGCGCCG
>JAVROZ010000177.1:0-4649 GCA_032162485.1 Mycobacterium sp. | reverse complement strand
CCCAGCTCCTCGACGCGGCCGTGACCCTCCACCCCGACGCCGATCGGCGCGCCACCATCGCCGCCTGAAAGCTTCAAAAACTCAGCCCACGCCAGCCCGTATGCGATCAATAAGATCTCGTGAACTCCGGTGTGAAATGCCGCCGGCACTTCGCCGAGCAGCATCCGGGTGGTCTCGACATCCAGCGACGCCGACAGGCGCCCCGCACTCACATAGGTATCCACCGCCGGTTGCACCGCCGGCAGTGCCGCCGGCGTCTCCGCCACCTGCCGCCACGTGTCTGCGAGCCCGACGACTTCTGGGCGCCGCGCATGCTCAGCAAGCAGCTCAGCCCATCGGGCGAACGACGTGCCCGCCGCCGGTAATACGACGGGTTGTCCGCTGTGGTGCTGGGCCCAGGCGATGTTGAGGTCTTCCAACAGGATTCGCCACGACACCCCATCCACGGCCAGGTGGTGAACGATCATCACCAGCTGGCCCGCCGGGGCCACCCACAGTGCGCTGAGCATGACGCCGGCGGTCGGGTTCAACCGCGACCGCGCCCCTACCAGCGCCTCATAGGACAACACGTCCACCGACTGCAGGCACCCGCCGGCATCGACCGAGCCCGGTTCGGGCACCTCGAGCGACCATTCCTTAATGCCCTGAGCGCCTTGAGCGTCCACGCGCAGCCGCAGCATCGCGTGCCGATCCAGCAGCGCCTGCAGCACGGCCACCACGTCGGCCTCGGTGACGCCCGCTGGAGCCTGCGTCACCAGCGTCTGATTGAACTGCTCGACCGGGCCGCCGGTCCATTCCCGGCCGAGCAGCCAGCGCATGATCGGCGTGGCCAGCACTGGCCCGGTGCCCTCATCGATCGGGCCACCGTCAGCATCGGCCACCCTGGTAACCCGGGCCAGCCGGGCCACGGTCTGCTCCACGAAAATGTCGCGCGGCTTGAAGATGACGCCGGTGGCCCGGGCCCGGGCGACCACCTGCATCGACAAAATGCTGTCGCCACCGAGCTCGAAGAACGAGTCGTCCACCCCGACCCGGTCCAGTCCGAGGACCTGGGCGTAGATGCCGGCCAGGATCTCCTCGGTGGCGCTGCTGGGCGCACGGTAACGATCGGCGTCGGCGTATTCGGGTGCTGGCAGAGCGCGGGTGTCGAGCTTTCCGCTGACGGTCAACGGCACCGCATCGAGGACCACGATCGCGGCCGGGACCATGTAGGCCGGGAGCCGCTCGGCCAGCGCGGCCCGCGCGGCTGTGGGGTCTGCGGTGCCGGTGACATAGCCGACGAGGCGCTTGTCGCCGGGGCGGTCCTCGCGGGCGATCACTACCGCCTGCTCCACCCCGGGGGTCCCGGCCAGCGCCGCTTGGACTTCACCGAGTTCGATGCGATAGCCGCGGATCTTGACCTGCTCGTCGGCGCGGCCAAGGTAACGCAGCTGCCCGTCGGGGCCCCAGTACACCAGGTCGCCGGTGCGATACATGCGTTGTCCAGGTAGGCCCGCGCCAACGAACGGGCACGCCACAAACCGCGACGCAGTCAGCCCCGACCGGCGCGCGTATCCCGCCGCCACCCCACGACCGGCCACGTACAGCTCGCCGACCACGCCGGCCGGCACCGGCCGCAACCACTGATCGAGCACGAAGAGCGCCGCGCCCGGCACCGGCACGCCGATCGGCGGCACACCCGACCCTGCGGTTAGGGGCACGCTGATCGTCGCGTACACCGTGGTCTCGGTCGGGCCGTAGGCGTTGATCATCACCCGCCCGGGCGCCCAGCGATCCACCACGTTGACCGGGCAGGCCTCAGCGCCGAGCACCAACGCCGCCGATTCCAGACCCTCAGGCGACAACGCCCCTACCGCCGAAGGGGTTTGGCTCAACACGGTGACCCGTTCGGCGACCAGCAAGGCGTGGAATTCTTCGGGCGAGCGCGCCACCGAATCGGGCACCACGACCAGCCGCCCGCCATGCAGCAGCGCACCCCAGATCTCCCACACCGAGAAGTCGAACGCCAGCGAGTGACACTGCGCCCACACCTGTCCCGGCTCCAGCCGAAGGCCGACCTCGAGTGAGTCGAACAGCCGGGTGACGTTGTAGTGGGTGACGGCCACGCCTTTGGGGACACCGGTGGTTCCCGAGGTGTAGATGATCTGGGCAATATCGTCGGGTGCCGGTGCCGGCAAAGGCCTCGAGGGACCAGTGGAGGTATGAGCCTGGATTCGCGGGTCCTCGACATCGATGACCACCTGCAGATCGCACCCGTCCAGGCGGTCGGCCAGCCCGGTGGTGGTGAGAGCGGCGATCGGCGCGGCGTCGGCAACCATGAAGGCGATCCGGGCCGCCGGCAGCGCTGGGTCGATCGGCAGGTAAGCCGCCCCGGTCTTGAGTACGGCCAACATCGCCACGATCGCTTCATCCGACCGCGGAAGCAGCAGCGCCACACTGTGTCCCGGGCTCACTCCCTGGCCGACCAGCAGGTGCGCCAACCGGTTGGCGGCCTCCTCCAGCTCCAGGTAAGTCATCGAGCGGCCGTCGAAGGTCACCGCCATCGCCTCGGGCGTGCGCGCGACCTGGGCGGCCCATAGCGCCGGAATCGACTCCGGTGCGGAGGCTCGGGCCGGATCAGTTAGTACCGCCCGGTTGCCCCACCCATCCAGCCGGGCCTGCTCGCCGGCATCGAGCACGTCGATCGACGACAGGCGTTGGGTGGGATCGGCCGTCAACGCCGCCAACAGCCGCTGCCAACGGCAGATCAGCGCCTCGATGCTGTCGGCGTCGAACACATCGGTGCGGAACTCCACCGCCCCACCAAGCCCGGCGGGCTCCCCGGCCTCGCTCCATCGCTCCCCCAGCGAAAACGCCAGGTCCATGCGAGCGGTTTGGGCGCGCAGCGGCAGCGGCGCGATGTCCAGGTCGCCCAGCGCTGACCCGGCGGCGCGGTTGTCCTGCCCCGCGAAGTTCTGCCAGCCCAACAACACCTGCACCAGCGGGTGGTGACCCAGGGTGCGGGTGGGGTTGAGCCGCTCCACCAGCACCTCGAAGGGCACGTCTTGGTGCTCAAAGGCGGCCAGGCTGCGGCCCCGCACCTGGTCGAGCAGCTCGGCAACGGTGGGATCGCCGGCCAGGTCCACCCGCAACACCAAGGTGTTGACGAAGAATCCCACCAGTTCGTCGAGCGCGGGATCGCCGCGGCCCGCGATCGCGAACCCCACGGCCACATCGGAACTGGCGCTGACTTTGGCCAGCAGCACCGCGAGGGCGGCCTGAACCACCATGAAACTGGTCGCGTTGTGCTCGCGGGCCACCCGACGAACCTGTTGCTGCAGTTCGGCGGGCCACTCGATCTCCAACTGGGCGCCGCGATGATCGGCGACTGGCGGGTAGGGCCGATCGGTGGGCAACTGCAATCGCTCGGGTAGCCCGGCCAGCGCCTGCTCCCAGAAGGTCAACTGGGCGGCGACGCGGCTGTCAGGATCCTGCAGTTCGCCCAGCAGGGTGCGCTGCCACAGCGCGTAGTCGACGTACTGCACCGGCAATGGCGCCCAGCCGGGGGGCTGCCCCGCACACCGGCTGGCGTAGGCCACCCCCAGATCACGCACCAGCGGGCCGATCGACCAGCCGTCGGCGGCGATATGATGCACCACCGCAACAAGCACATGCTCGTCCTCGGTGAGGCGGAAAAGAGTTGCCCGCAAAGGGATCTCGTTAGCAAGATCGAAGCTGTAGCCCGCCGCTGCGTCGATGGCCTCATCCAGCCGGCTTGTCGGCCACCCGCCGGCGTCAACGACGTTCCAGCTGGCTACTGCACTTTCGAAGGCCCGCTCTGGCGGCAGCACCAGCTGCTGCGGGATCCCGTCGGGCGCCGCGAACAGTGTGCGCAGGCTTTCGTGCCGGTCGACCACGTCGGCCAGCGCCGCACCGAACGCATCGACGTCGAGGCGCCCGCCCAGCCGCACCGCGGTGGCCATGTTGTAGACCGGTGAGGGCCCCTGCAACTGGTCCAGGAACCACAACCGGTTCTGGGCAAACGACAACGGGACCACCGCGGGCCGTTCACCGGCGACCAACGGCGCAAGGCGACCCGTATCGACGCCGATACGCGGCGCCAACTGGGCAACCGTGGGCGCTTCGAACACGGCGCGCACCGAAAGGTCGACGTCCAGGCCGGTGTTGATCGCGGCGATCACTCGCATCGCCGACAGCGAATCCCCGCCCAGTTGGAAGAACGAGTCGTCGACCCCGACCCGCTCCACACCGAGCACCCGGGCGTAGATGCCGGCCAGGATCTCCTCGACCGCGCCGGTCGGGGCGCGGTAATGATCGGCGTCGGCGTATTCGGGTGCCGGCAGGGCGCGCTTGTCGAGTTTGCCGTTGGGCGTCATCGGCAACGCATCGACGACCACGATCGCGGCCGGCACCATGTAGGCCGGCAGCCGCTCCGCCAACTGGGTGCGTATCTCGGCCGGGTCCGCCGTGCCGGTGACGTAGCCGACCAGACGCTTGTCACCGAGCCGGTCCTCGCGGGCGATCACCGCCGCCTGGTTCACTCCGGCCTGCGCGGCCAGCGCGGCCTGGACTTCGCCGAGTTCGATGCGGTAGCCGCGGATCTTGACCTGCTCGTCGGCGCGGCCCAGGTAATGCAGCTGCCCGTCGGG
>JAVROZ010000176.1:0-3309 GCA_032162485.1 Mycobacterium sp. | reverse complement strand
CCACCGGGCTGGCCAACCGCACCTTCCCGTTCATCCGCTACGACCTTGGCGATCAGGTGGTGCCGCTGCCGGGCGCATGCGCATGCGGCAGTTCTTACGCTCGTGTTGCCGACATCGGCGGTCGCCGGGACGACGACTTTGAATACGGCGTCGTGACGGTGCCCGCGAGCGCATTTCGACATGTCCTGGGAACCGACCCCCGCATATCCGAATACCAGGTCACCCAGACCGCTACGGGCGCCGACATCCTGGTCGTCGGCGCGCCTGTGGTCGAAGCGCTCCATTCGGCGTTGGTCACGGCACTACGCCGGTACGGGTTGTCCGGGCCGGCCGTCCAGATCCGGTCGGTGGAACGCCTGCAGCGTCACCAGGCCAGCGGAAAGCTCCGGCGGTTCATTCCCCTTCCGACTCGATTAGCGCCTTGAGGCGTTTGAGGGTTTCGGCGAGGGTGCGACCCACCTGACGCACGGCGATCCGGTCGGCGATGTAGCCGAATATTCCGCCGGGCGCCTGATATGACAGCCGGAACGTCACCTTTGTTTGGCCGTCCGCGCCATCACGCAGCCGCATCCGGCCACGCAGCGTGACGCCGGTGATGCCCACCCACGCCAGGTCGCGGTCGTCGTCGTATTCGACAACCTCGATCAGACCCCCGACCGGCACTGAACCGATTTTCCAGTGCACGGTGTAGCGAGCGCCGATGCCGGGAGAATGGTCGTTCGCGGACTCCCAGCGCTCCAGATTTGCCATGAAAGACGGATAACGATCCGGGTCACCGACGATTTTCCAGACCTGGTCGCGGTCGGCATTGATTACGCACCGGCGTTCGACGCGCATCAGCCGATTACCGGGAAGCGACGTGCAGCGGCGAGGCGGTCGACGCCGGCCTGCAGGCTGTCCATCACCTTGTCGTGCACAGCCTGGTCGTCGCCGTCGACTTCAATCGGTTCCTGCACTTCTATCGCGATCTTGGTGGGTAGTGGAATGTGCCCGGCCAGGTCACTGATATTCAGGCCCCATGGCAGGGCCAATGAAATCGGGATGCTCTTGAGCCGCAACAACTTATCCGCCATCAACAGCTTCGCCAGCCATTGCCCCCGGTTGAGGAACAGCGCACTTTCCTGGCCGCCGACGCTGGAAACTGGAACGATCGGGACACCGGCTTCACGGGCCAGCTTCACGTAACCCATCCGGCCGCCGAAGTCGACCTTGTGACGTTCCCACGACGGTCGGAAGACTTCGTAGTCGCCGCCGGGATACACCAGTAGCGCTGCGCCGGACTCCAAGGCCAAGCGCGCATTCTCATGGTTGGCCGCGACGGTGCCGAATTTGCGTAGCCAGCCCAGTGGCGGGGCCGAGACCACGAGGTTGTGGGCCAACTGATAAAAGGGTCGCTCCACGCCGAAGTAGGAACAGAACGCGAGCGTGAATACGAAAGTGTCGGGTGGGACGTTGCCGCCGCTGTGGTTGCCGACCAGCAGCACCGGTCCCTCAGCGGGAATTCGGTCCAGGCCTTTTACGTCCGCCCTGAAGTACAGCGATGCCAGTAACCACGTTCCTGGCAGCTGGTCGCGGATGTAGTCGGGATCGCGCTGGTCCAGGTCGGCCTTGGGAACTCTGGTCGCGACCTGTTTTTTTGTCCACTCCATGACGTCTCCGAGTGTTCCCATTCTCCCAATCCTGTCTTTATGGTCTACCGGCGTCCAGGTTGTAGACGCGAGTGGAGTTGTCATACGCAATGAGGTCGACTACCCGCATTGCGTCGCTTTCACACCAATCTCCGTTTTGTACGAAGTCGTTCAGTGTGCGATGAATACCGTTGCGCCACAATGCGGCGCCCAAATAATGCAACTCCGCGGGCCCGAACCCGTCCGATGAATACAGAATTTTGCGGAATGGCGCGAGTTCGAGTAGCCGGGCAATGAAGGCTGGTGTTCGCGCACCCAGATGGTTCACCGCCAAACCCCCGTCGAGGTAGACGTTGTTGAACGCCTGCGCCAGATAGCCGGCTTCACGCTCGTATGGATAGCAGTGCAGCAACACGATCGGGATGTCCCCCGATTGACGCAGAAAATCAAGCAGGAAAAGCGGATTGGTCTTGTGCAGATCGCAGTCTCGGTCGCCTAGGCCGACGTGGAATTGCAGCGGCTTGCCCAGCCGCAGCCCCTGATGCAACCCGAACCGCAGCAGCACCCGATCGCTCAACCGGACACCGCCGCCGTCACGCCAGCGCTCGGCGGCTGCGCGGACCTCTGCTGCCGACGGTTCGGTCAGATCGCCGTCGAACCCGCCTCGGTAGGCCAGGATGGACTTCGTTCCCACGGCGGTCGCCGCGCGCCGGTTCAGGATCTCTTCGAATGCCGACGCGTAATCGCCGGCAGCCCGTGCGGCCTCCTCGGCCACCTGCTCGAGACGGACCACTTCGTATGCCCGGCGACCGGACAGTTCGCTCAACTGGGCGACAGTGGCGATGTCGTCGCCGAAACCGGTGTCCACCAGCCAGTCGCTCACCCCGGCGGCCGGCAGGAAAAGGCGGGCCAGCTCGCATTCGCTCAGTTGGCTACGGCGCTCCCAATACGCTTGCGGATCAGCGTGTCTGGGCAAACCCAGCACAGGGGCGCAATGGTTGCGCACCGCAAAGCCCAGTTGCGAATCGAAACCTGAGTCGAAGTCGGCAAGGGCTTGTGTATTGGCTTCGTTGAGCGCGTTCTCAAACCGGCGGCGGTCCCCCGCAGTCAGCCAGCAGCCGTGCACGTGCTGATCGATCAACGTGACTTGGGCGATGTGTTGCGCCAGTAGCGTCATACGCTCCAGGCCATCCGGAACTTGTCCGCCAAAGCTTCGGGCTCGAGGTCGGCGTACCGGTCGTGCTCCATCCGGCGCACGGCGACCACCATGTCAACCACCGGATCGCTGAGTATTGCCCGCAAAACCGCCGACTTATCCAGAGCGGCTAGTACTTCCATTTGAGCTTCGGGCAACAGCAGGATGCCGGCAGCGGCCCGGTCCGCTTTGGAAAGCTTCGCGGGATCCACGGTCGTTTCCGGCGGCAACGCCGAATCGTTCTTGATGCCGTCCAGTGCGAGTCCGAGGATCGCGGCTGACGCCAGGTAGGGGTTGGCCGAGGGATCGACGATCTTCACCTCGACATTGCCGCCGTGTGGACTGCCGGGACCGCCCGCTACGAATCGTACTGCCGCTTCCCGGTTCTCGATGCCCCAGCAGGCGTACGCCCCGGCCCAGTTGCCGGGCCGCATTCGCAGGCCGGACACGATCGATCCGCACAGAATTCCCTGCGCGGCGGGCAGT
>JAVROZ010000175.1:0-10776 GCA_032162485.1 Mycobacterium sp. | reverse complement strand
TGTTTTCGAACTCGTAGGTCGCACCGTCTTCGCCGGTGAACGGCTCGATACTGATGAGCACCTTCGCGAACTGGCCGGAGCCGCCGGTCTGCTTCTTGTGGGTGAACTCGACCTTCTCGACCTTGCGCTTGATGGTCTCCTTGTAGGCGACCTGCGGCTTGCCGACGTTGGCCTCGACCTTGAACTCACGACGCATGCGGTCTACCAGGATGTCCAGGTGCAACTCGCCCATGCCGCCGATGACGGTCTGGCCGGTCTCGTTGTCCTGGTGGACCTTGAAGGTCGGGTCCTCTTCGGCGAGCTTCTGGATCGACAGGCTCAGCTTTTCCTGGTCGCTCTTAGTCTTGGGCTCGATGGCCACCTCGATAACGGGATCGGGGAAGGTCATCGACTCCAGCACGACCTGCTGGTTCGGGTCGGTCAAGGTGTCGCCGGTGGTGGTGTCCTTGAGGCCGATCACCGCGTAGATGTGACCGGCGCTGGCCACCTCCACCGGGTTTTCCTTGTTGGAGTGCATCTGGAACAGCTTGCCCAGACGCTCCTTCTTGCCCTTGGTCGCGTTGATGACCTGAGAACCGGAGTCGACCTTGCCCGAGTACACGCGGACGTACGTCAGCTTGCCGAAGAACGGGTGCGTGGCCACCTTGAACGCGAGCGCGGAGAACGGCTCATCGGTCGAAGGCTTGCGGGTGATCTCCTCGTCCTCCTTACCGGGGACGTGGCCCACCGCGGGCGGCACATCCAGCGGCGAGGGCAGATAGTCGACCACTGCGTCGAGCATGGGCTGCACGCCCTTGTTCTTGAACGCACTGCCACACAGCACCAGGTACGCCTGCGAGCTGATGGTGAGCTTGCGCAGGGCACCCTTGATCTCGTCGATGCTGAGCTGCTCGCCACCGAAGTACTTCTCGAGCAGTTCCTCGTCTGTCTCGGCGACGGCCTCAAGCAGCTTGGTGCGGTACTCGTCGGCCTTCTCGGCCAACTCGGCAGGGATCTCGATGGTGTCGTAGGTCTCGCCGAGTTTCGTCTCGCCGCGCCACACCTTGGCGTTCATCTCGACCAGGTCGACGACACCCTCGAAGTCGCCCTCGGAGCCGATCGGCAACTGGATCGGGATCACGTTCGCGCCGAGCCGGTCCTCCATGGTTTTCACCGAGAAGTAGAAGTCGGCGCCGATCTTGTCCATCTTGTTGACGAAGCAGATCCGCGGCACGTCGTACTTGTCCGCCTGGCGCCACACCTGCTCAGACTGCGGCTCGACGCCTTCCTTGCCGTCGAACACGGCAACGGCCCCATCGAGCACGCGCAGGCTGCGCTCCACCTCAACGGTGAAATCAACATGGCCAGGCGTGTCAATCAAATTGATCTGGTGGCCCTTCCAGAACGTGGTGGTGGCAGCCGAGGTGATCGTGATACCCCGCTCCTGCTCCTGCTCCATCCAGTCCATGGTGGCGGCACCGTCGTGCACCTCACCGATCTTGTAGCTGATGCCGGTGTAGTAG
Source organism: Mycobacterium sp. (assembly GCA_032162485.1). GTDB lineage: Bacteria > Actinomycetota > Actinomycetes > Mycobacteriales > Mycobacteriaceae > Mycobacterium. The sequence goes on along the minus strand of JAVROZ010000175.1, from coordinate 9,274 downwards.
AGGATGCGCTCGGTGGTCGTGGTTTTGCCGGCATCGATGTGCGCCATGATGCCGATATTGCGGACCTTGCTCAGGTCGGTCAGAACGTCCTTCTGTGCCACAGAAGTCTTCCCACTCTTTCGTTGCTTGTTAGTTCGCTAGGTCGCGTCCAGCGCGTCCGCCGGTGCCTGCTCTACCAGCGATAGTGCGCAAAGGCGCGGTTTGCCTCTGCCATCTTGTGCGTGTCCTCGCGCCGCTTGACGGCGGCTCCGAGGCCATTGCTGGCATCGAGGATCTCGTTAGCCAGCCGTTCGATCATCGTCTTTTCCCGGCGTTGCCGCGAGAAGCTGACCAGCCAGCGCAGCGCGAGCGTGGTCGACCGGTCCGGTCGCACCTCCACGGGCACCTGATAGGTCGCACCGCCGACGCGACGGCTACGCACCTCCAGGGCCGGCTTGACGTTGTCGAGAGCGCGCTTGAGCGTGATGACCGGATCGGTGCCGGTCTTGTCCCGAGCCTGCTCCAGCGCTGCATATACAATGCGCTCGGCGAGGGATTTCTTCCCCTGCATCAACACTTTGTTCACCAGCTGGGTGACCAGCTGCGATCCGTAAACCGGGTCGTTGACCAACGGCCGCTTGGGTGCGGGCCCCTTGCGCGGCATCAGCCCTTCTCCTTCTTGGCGCCGTAACGGCTACGAGCCTGCTTACGGTTCTTCACGCCCTGTGTGTCGAGCGACCCGCGGATGATCTTGTACCGCACACCGGGCAGGTCCTTGACCCGACCACCACGCACCAACACCATCGAGTGCTCCTGCAGGTTGTGGCCCTCGCCCGGGATGTAGGCGGTGACCTCGACCTGGCTCGTCAGCTTGACGCGCGCGACCTTCCGAAGCGCCGAGTTCGGCTTCTTCGGAGTGGTGGTGTACACGCGGGTGCACACGCCGCGGCGCTGCGGGCTGCCCTTGAGGGCCGCCGTCTTGACCTTGGCGACCTTGTCACGGCGACCCTTGCGGACCAGCTGCTGAATGGTTGGCATCTACCGGCTTTCTATGTTGTGCGTTCTCAAAGCGTGTCTAAAGTTCCTGTACTGCAGTTATGCCCCTCCGCAGTACCTCGCGGCCGGGCGTGTCGCATGCGTGCGCCCGGAACTCAATCCGTAGCATCGTGGACACGCGAATTGGCCCGGCTATTTACGCCCCCAACTTTCAGGCGCGGTAGGCCGCCAGGCACGAAGTACCACAATACCCGTCACCGGTCTGGCAGGTCAAAGCGATGGATTCAGGTCCGATTCGCGGCGCGCCGCCAGGCTTGGCTGAGACTGGTCTAAGACGGGCCCAAGGCTGGTTGGGGCTGGTTCTAGCGCTGGTCGGGGGCCTGCAGGGTGCGTCGATCCATACCGGCCGCAAGGCGCAGCACCATGTCGGTGAATACGCCGTCGGTGTCGATTTCGTCCATCACGCCGGTCATTTCCAACAATACGAAGCCATGTAGTGCCGACCAGAACTCGTGGGCGGCATAGAACGCTTCCTCCCCATCGAGCCCGTAGGACGACAACACCGCGATCACCGGCCCGGCCGCGCCCCTGGTAGCGGCCGTGTACTCGGGGTCGTCACCGCCGAGCGGCATCCGGGTGAATGCCGAATAGCGACCGGGGTGGTGGTGGGCATAACTGCGGTACGCGCCGGCCATCACCAGAACCGCGTCATCGCGGGAGCGACCCTCGCCGACCCGGTTGAGCATCGTGATGATGTCGTCGATGACCCGGATACGCACCGCGCGGCGCAGGTCTTCGAGGCTGTCCACATGGTTGTACAGCGACGGCCCCTTGGTCCCGAGCTGAGTCGCCAGCGCATTGATGGTGAGCGAATCCCAACCCTCGCGGTCCAGGAACGTCAGCGCGCCCTCGACGATGCCCTCGCGGCTCAGCTTGGCCTGCCGGGCGCCAGATCGCCCACCGCGCGCACGGCCACCGGCTGACGTCGGTTCCGGGGAAGCTGCCATGGCGATTCGCCCTTCGGTTTTGGTGGCGGGCCCTCGGCCACCCGGCTTGGCGTGTCGCGAGCGCTAACTAATGACTCTAGTTGACGACCCGCGCGGGTGGCCCGGTGGCGAACAGCGCGGGCTCTGCGATCCGAATTGCTGCCATTAAATGCAGTTAGGGCTGTCGTCGCACGGGCAGATGCACGTAATCTCAAGCGAGGTCGCATCGAGCAGACCACCCACCCAACGAAGGGGGGCCCGTAGTGAAATGGACAACCGCCGTCGGGACGCTGGCCGTCTGTGTCGCGACTATCGCTGCCACGCCCGCCGCGCCGGCGCCGGTGGCGCACGCCAAGAACGGCGACACGCACATCACCGGGCAGGGCCTCGAGACCACCATCGACTGCAACGACTCCACCCTCATCGTCAACGGAACCAACAACCTCGTCACTGCCAAGGGAACCTGCTGGGCGGTGACGATCATGGGGACCGCCAACATGGTCGTCGCCGACACGGTCATCAACGACATCACGGTCTACGGCTATGACGGGACGGTGTTCTTCCACAACGGCGACCCGGTCATCTGGGACCGCGGCCGCGAACTGGGCATGGTCAACCGGATCCAGCGGGTTGGCCCCTGAGCCAGCCGCGTTTTGAGAGAACATCACAAGGAGAAACGAGAAACTATGCGCGCCAACACACTTGGCCACTCGTCCAAGCCGTCGCGGCTGGCTGCGCTGGTGGGCGCGTCAACCGTTGTCGCGGCGGGGATGGTGCTGGTCGGTTGCAGTTCGACTGCCACCCCGCCGGGGGGCAATCCCTCCGGATCGTCCTCGACCAAGTCGTCGAGCAGCGCAACCAGTAGCGGGACCGCCGAGCCGACGTCGAGCAGCGGCCCCACCATGAGCACCTCGGTCCAGGTGGGAGACACGATGGTCTATGCGTATATGTCGCAGACCGCCACCATTTCCTGCCCGGATGGCAAGTCGTTGAATGTGACCGGCTCGGACAACACACTGACCGTCACCGGCACCTGTGAGACATTGAGCGTCGGCGGCAAGGGCAACAAGATCACCCTGGACAAGGTCAACACCCGCATCACCGTGCTGGGGATGGACAACACCATCACCTACAAAGACGGTGACCCGAAGGTGAACAAAATCGGCCCGAACAACACCGTGACCAAAGGCGGCTGAGCGGCTACTCGCCCGATTCACCGCTAGCCGCCGCGCCGTGCCGGCCGGCGCCGGCGGAGAACCGCCCCGCGCCCTCCAATGCCTCGGCGGCCACCCGGGAGATGCTGGCGAACTCCAGGTCCATCGCTGCGGACTCCGGCAGGCCCCACTGGTGCAGCGCCGAGAGCCGGTCCGACCGCAGGCACTGCTGTGGCAACGCGGCCAGCTCGGCCGCCAACTGCTGAGCCGCTTGGCGCGCTTGGCCTTTGGGCACCACCCGGTTGGCCAGCCCGATGGCCAGCGCTTCGTCGGCCTTTACCGCGCGGCCGGTGAGAATCATGTCCATCGCGCGGCTGTGCCCGATCAGCCGCGGTAGCCGCACGGTGCCGCCGTCGATGAGCGGCACTCCCCAGCGCCGGCAGAACACCCCGAATTCGGCGTCCTGCTCGGCCACCCGCAGATCACACCACAACGCCAGCTCCAGCCCGCCTGCTACGGCATAGCCGCTGACCGCCGCGATCACCGGTTTGGACAGCATCATGCGCGACGGTCCCATCGGACCAGGTCCGGTACGGTGCACCGAGTTGGCCTGCGGCGTGCCGAAGGCTTTCAAATCGGCTCCGGCACAGAAGGTTCCGCCTTCGCCGCACAACACGGCGACCGATGCGGTGTCGTCGCGGTCGAACCGCTCGAACGCGGCGTACAGCGCGGCGGCCGTGGGGCCATTGACCGCGTTGCGCGCCTGCGGCCGGTTGATGATCACCGTGATCACCGGGCCGTCGCGCTCCACCCGCACCAGATCGCTCACGTCGCCTCCTGAAGTTGGGGTCCATCGTCTTGTTCCACCGGGTCTTGGTGATTTGTGTCGCGTCGTCGTGCCAGTTCGGTGGCGAAGTCGTGATAGGCCGCGCGCAACCGGGCACCCGGCCAGTCAGCGGGCAGCAGCTCGTCGGGCAGCGTCGGGTCGGTAAGCACATGGCGCACCATCGCGGCAGCCACCACGAACCGTTCGGGAATATCGGTGGCGCGGGCGATTTCATCGAGTAACCGGTTCCCGGCATCGACCCACTCGGTCAGATCCCAAAGCTGTCCGGTCAACTCGACCGGGCGTTCGTCGTGCGCCTCGAGTACCCGCACCCGAGCCGCGACATCAGGGGCCAACTCCAGGTCGAGGTTGTCGGGCCGCATCCAGACACCTTCTCGCAACTCACCGAAGCGCTTGTTGTGCATCATGTTTCGCAGCGCGGCGCGGCTGCGGGGGTCGGTGCCGACACTGGTGACGACCACGACATACCAGGTTCCGCGCCACGCCCGGGTGCGGGGGCGCATGGCTTCGTCCTGTCTACGCTGGCGGGCCAGCAACCGATCCGAGAGCCGATAGCCGTCGGCGGACCGGACCAGATCACCGGCGCTCACCATGCGGGTCAGAGCCACCCGCAGCGTCGTTTCTTTGATGCCGAAATCAGCTGTCAGTCTGATCAACTCGCTGGCGCTTGCCCAGGCGGGGTGAGCGCCGAGCAGAACGCTCAGCACCACCGACCGTGCGGTCATGCGGGCCAGCGCTTTCGGCATGGTTCTACACCTCAGACAGCGGAGGTTCGCCGGCCGTAGTCGCCGAACGGTTCGTCACGGTGCTTGACCGCATCGCGAAAGCCGTGCTCGACCGCGTCGGCAACGAAAGCATGCCCCTCGGGTGTGTGCCGGGCGACACCGTCGAACACGGTGCTGACCATGCGACTTGTTGCGACACCCTGTTGCACCAGAGCGGAATTGAGCGCCAGCTTGATCATGATCAGCTGGTTGACCGGCAACGCGGCGATCCTGGCCACAAGCCGCTCGGTGCGCTCGTCGAGGTGTTCGGGCTCGGGCGCCTCGACCGCCAACCCCCACTCGGCGGCCTGCGCGCCAGTGATGCAATCGCCGGTGAACAGCAGGCGTTTGGCCCGCTGGTCACCCAGCCGGTGTGCCCACAGGCCGGCCGCCGGGACACCCCACACCCGGGTCGGCGGGTAGCCGATCTTGGCGTCGGCGGCCGCGATCACCTGGTCCGCGTGCAATGCGATGTCGGTGCCGCCGGCCACGCAGTAGCCGTGGATCTTGACGACCGTTGGCTTGTCGCAATGCATCAGGCTGGAGAAGCCGCGCACGAATCGGCTCATCATCTGGTAGTCGATCATCGGGTCCCACGGCTGATCCGGCAAGTGGTTGACGCCCTGGGTCTTGCCGTCCAGCACTGTGCCGCGGTAGCTGCCTTCGCCGCCCGCCGAGCCGGTCCGGTCCGCATAGGCGGACAGGTCGAACCCCGCGCAGAAACCCTGGCCACGACCGGACACCAGAATGACGTGCACATCGGGGTCGAGGTCGGCCCGCTCCACCAGCGCGGAGAGCTCCAGCGGAGTGTCGGCGACGATCGCGTTGCCCTTGTCCGGCCGGTTGAAGGTGATCCGGGCAATTCGGTCAGTGACCTCGTAGGTCATCGTCTTCAGGTTGGCGAAATCGACCCCTCTTATCGCGTGGGTCATGAGCGGGTCATCCCTTTACCAGAGCACGCTCGAGGATGGGAGCCAGATCCAGACCGGTAGGCATGGTGCCGAACGCACCGCCCCACTGGCCGCCCAGCCGGGTAGCCAGAAAAGCCTCGGCTACCGCGGGATGTCCGTGGCGCACCAGCAGCGACCCCTGCAACGCCAGGCAGATGTCCTCGGCGACCTTGCGGGCGCGGTAACCGATGGTGTCCAGGTCGGCCAGCTGCCGGCGGAGCTGGTCGACGTGCGCGTCCTGTCTGGGATCCTGACCGGAGCTCTGGGCCAGCTCGTCGAACAACACCTCGACGGATTCGGGCCGGGTTGCCATGGCGCGCAACGTATCCAATGCACTGACGTTGCCCGAACCCTCCCATATTCCCATCAGCGGGGCCTCGCGGTACAACCGCGGCATGCCCGAGTCCTCGACGTAGCCGTTGCCGCCCAGGCATTCCAATGCTTCGGCGGCGTGCGGCGTGGCGCGCTTGCACACCCAGTACTTGCTGGCCGCCAGTCCGATGCGGCGCAGCAGCGCCTCTTGCTGGTCTCCCCGAACGGCCCTGTCGGTGGCTCCGGCCATCCGCATCGCCACCATGGTGGCGGCCTCGGCCTCCACCGCGAGGTCGGCGAGCACGTTGCGCATCAGTGGCTGGTCAATCAGATAGGCGCCAAAGGCTTTTCGATGCTCCGCGTGGTAGATGGCGCGGGTTAAACCGGTACGCATGCTGGTGGCGCTGCCCAGCGTGCAGTCCAGCCGGGTGAGATTGACCATCTCGATGATGGTCGGGACGCCACGGCCCTCCTCGCCGACCAGCCATGCGGTGGCGCCGTCGTACTCGACCTCACTGGAGGCATTGGCATGGTTGCCGAGCTTGTCCTTGAGCCGTTGCAACAACATTCGGTTGCGGGTGCCGTCGGGCAGGATGCGCGGCAGCATGAAGCAGGACAACCCGCGCGGCGCCTGGGCCAGCACCAGGAAGATGTCGCACATCGGCGCCGAGGTGAACCATTTGTGGCCCCGCAGGGTGTAGGTGCCGTCTCCGTTGGGGGTTGCTTCGGTGGTCCCGGCCCGCACATCGGAGCCGCCCTGCTTCTCGGTCATCGACATGCCCGCGGTGATGCCGGGTTTCGTCACGGCCAGCGTCAACTCCGGGTCGTATTCGCGACTGGTCAGCAGGGGCTCGTACACCGCCGCCAATTCGGGGTTGAAGCGCAGCGCCGGCACCACGGCGTATGTCATCGAGATCGGACAGATGTGCCCCGCCTCGACCGTCCACACCGACGTCTTGGCGGCCCGGACCACGTGCGATCCCGGTCTGTCGTCGGCCCAGGGCGCGGCGTGCAGTCCGTGGGTGATCGCAGTACGCATCAGCTCGTGGTAGGCGGGGTCGTACTCCACCTCGTCGATGCGGTTTCCGACTTGGTCGTGGGTCTGCAGGACGGGCCGATTGCGGTCGGCCAGCTCCCCCCAGCGCTGCGCCGCACGGCTGCCCGAGAGGGCACCGAGCTCGTTCACCTCGTCCAGGCCCCACTGCCCGCCCTCGCGGATCAGCGCCTCGATCAGGACCGGCGAGGAAGCCGGGTTGTGATTCTCCAGCGGCGGAACCTGGTTGGTGACGACGTGCGTGTCTGGCATGTCACCAATGTTACATTTTCCCGACAATTGCACAAGAGTTGTAATGATCAGCGTGGATGGTCGGCGAAGAACTTCCACAGCTCTTGGGCCGCGGAGTCCGGCCAGTCGTGGCCTCCTCCGGCGATGGTGACGAGCACTACGCCGCGTTTGTCGGCACACCCGACGGATGAGATGGTGAGCGAACCACTGGTGTTGACGGCGGGTTCTCCGCATTGATCGACGTTGCGCCAGAACGCATTAGACGCTTGCACCGGTGGAAAGTTCATCTTATTGAAACCCTGTCCGCCGACGTAGGGCACAACCTGATCGGCGGTGCCATGAATATGCATGACCGATGTCGGATGCGGAGACTGACACGAGTTCAGCTGGACGCCGGCAACTGGGCCGATCGCCGCGAAGATGTCGGTGGAGCAGGCCAGGGTGTAGGACATGATGCCGCCATTGCTCATGCCGGTGGCGTAGACCTTGCGTCGGTCGATCCCGACATTCTTGGCGATGTCGGCGACCGCGGCACCGATGAAGCCGATGTCGTCGACTCCCTGGCTGGCAGGTTTGCCACAGCACCCGCCGCCGTTGACGTTCCAGGCCCGGTCCAGACCGTCCGGATAGGCGACGACAAACTTGCCTGACTCGGCCATGTCGTCCCACTTGGAGGCTTTTTCGGCTTGCCTGGCTGTTGCCGAGTAACCGTGCATCATGACTACCAGCGCAGCGGACGCGGGCAGTCCGGCCGGCATATAGATCCGGAAGCTGCGATCGTGTCCGCCGATGTTGATGTGGTGGATGCTGGTGCCGGCAACGAAGCCCGTTGGCAGCATCCAATCCTGCACCGCCGAGCAACCCGCGGCTAAAAGGACTACCCCGAACAGCGTTGCGAAGCGCCGGATCACATTCGGTCAGTCGCTGTTTGTTCGCGCAGGAAGGCGATGTCGTCTTTGCGGCCTGCGTCGGCGGTCTCGCAGATCACCGGCGCATCGGCGGCCGTGACGACGGCAACGAGCAGGTCGGGGTCGATCTGACCGGTGCCGAAGTTGGCGTGTCGGTCGGCACCCGAACCGGCGGCGTCCCGAGAATCGTTGCAGTGCACCAGGTCGATGCGCCCGGTCAACGCCTTGATCCGCTCGACAGCGTCGATCAGTCCCTCGCCCGCGGCCCACGCATGGCAGGTGTCCAGACAGAAGCCGATCCCGCTGTCGCCGATGTGATCCCAGAGCCGGCCGATGGTGTCGAAGTAGCGGGCCATCGCATGATCACCGCCCGCGGTGTTTTCCAGGTAGACCTGGACATCGGTTTCCAGGTAGGCCAGGGCCTTTTCCCATCGCTGGAAGCCGGCCTCCATGTCGTTGTCGTCCGCGTGGCCGCCATGCACGATCACGGCCGTCGCGTTGATTTCCGCGGCGGCGTCACAGGTGTCCTGCAAAATCTTGCGCGACGGAATCCTGATGCGGTTGTTGGCCGATGCCACGTTGATGAGGTATGGCGCGTGGACGTACAGCGGCACGCTGGACGCCTTCAACACCTCGGCGTCCTCACGCGGCTTGGGTTTCTTCCAACTCTGCGGGTTACCCAGGAAGAACTGGACCACGTCGGCGCCGTCTGCGGCAGCCGCGGCCAGGGGATCTTCTTGATGGACATGTGAACCAATAAGCACCCGGCCAGTCTAATGAAGACTGCCAGTTCCCATGCGGGCCTGCCGCATAGGGTATGTGTCGGTAGGCAACCGGTTGGAGGGCGAGCCAATGCTTTCTGTGGGGCTTTCGGTGGGCCATTCTGTGGGGCTTTCGGTAGGACGGGGCATCGCCGATATCACCGGTGAAGCGACCGAATGCGGCATGCTCGGCTACGGCAAGATCGAGCAACGCACCGCCGGGATCCACCTCCGGCTACGGTCACGCGCGTTTGTTTTCCAAGCCGGCCCCCAAGAGGTGAACTCGCGCCTGCTGCTGGTGGTCGCCGAGCTGCCGCTGCCCATGCAGAACG
>JAVROZ010000174.1:0-3359 GCA_032162485.1 Mycobacterium sp. | reverse complement strand
CAGCAGACTGACCCTCCCGGATTCCCCGTTCTATTTCTTGCCTCAGAGCTGGGCTGCCGGGTGGAGCTGCCTCTCGGCAGCTACAGCTGAGGCCGCCGAACGGGCTCGGGGCGGTGTTGATCGAGTTCGGGTCGGCGCCGGCAGGTGCTGCTCCCCCGATGTAGCAGGCGAAAGCGATAGTAGCGCTGACCAATAGTTTCCTGATCACTTGGCGGCGCTGAGTCGTCATGTCGTCCTTTTTCCTCGAATGAAGCGGTGGTGAGACTGCTACCGAGGACAGTGGTCCGGGAGTCAGAATGCTTCGCCACGGGTAGATACAGAATTCCGTTGTGCCACTTGACATAATTGCGCGCCCGGCAGCCGGCGTCGCCACCGCTGACACCCATAAGTGCCCCCTGCCAGCGGGAGTCTCCGGCACCCGGCTAGCCTTCGCGCTACCAGTCAAGTCATGCGTGAGGCAGCGGACATTGGCCGGGGTGGAGTCTCCGGCGGCGGGCGCGATGGACCTTTTTCTTGAGGTTGGTTAGGCCGCCACTTCATGAGCATCGTCGAACCCCGCCGCGGCCAGCTCCGCGGCGATCGCACGGTTCAGGTCACACCGAGCTGCCACCGGATCGGCCTGCGTTATCGGCGACTTGGAACCCGACACTCCCTGCCAACACGCACCTATCCACGCGATCTCCTCGATAACTTGATTCGTGGATAACTCGCCAGACCCACATGCCCCCTGGCTCATCGGACCTCGCTTCGACACAGACACGGCTCCCTCGAGGGGTGCCGTGACCGAAAGTCTGGCAAACCGACCCGACCAACCCGGGGCACATCAAAGTCTCCAAAAAAGAGGCAACACATCTCAAACTCGTGGCGGATCTTCACTCCGGATAGGTGCTGCCGACGGGCTAGCAGATAGCAGGTATGCGCGAGGTACCGCGGGCGGGGGGTGCCGATGGGCGTCAGCGGTGTCGATCTGGAGGCACCTGGACGGCAATGCTGAGGAGGGCTCGTTGTGGTGCTGACCCGCGCGGTTTCGCTCTCGAGTGAATCAGGAAAGAGATCATCCTGCATGGTCAAGATCGTGTGTGCCTTGCAACCCGAGCGAGTATTGGTTCCCGCCAAAGGCTTTGCGGGATAACATGCCTTCGCTGTGGCGGTATCCCGATGGCCAATCATTGCCGACGCCTGGGGCGCTCGACCTTGCCAGGACCCGGGCCCTGTCGCATGCCGCGGCTAGTTTCGCCAGCAAGGCCAGTAGTGGCCGCCCACGAAGCTGGTCTCTGGACCCAGGCTGCAGATCATACGGCCGGATCGCCATCCCACAGACCGGATTAAGCGCAACCAGAAGGAGTATTCGCCATGCGCGCCTTACATTTTGATCGCTTCGGTGACCCGAACGTCCTACAAGTCGCCGAGAACGCCGATCCCGTCGCGGAAAACGGCCAGGCCGTCATCGCTGTCAAGGCAGCCTCGGTGAACCCCTCGGACGTCAAGAACGTCGCCGGGGCCTTCCCGGCAACGGTGCTGCCCCGGGTGCCCGGTCGCGACTTCGCCGGCGTCGTCCTCCACGGACCTGCCGACTGGATCGGCGCCGAGGTCTGGGGAACCGGCGGCGATATCGGTTTCAGCCGAGATGGATCCCACGCCGAATTGCTCGCCGTCCCCGTCGAGGCGCTGGCCCGCAAGCCCGAACAACTCAGCTTCGAGGAAGCCGCCACCGTCGGGGTGAACTTCGTTACGGGCTGGCTCGGCGCCATTGAGACCGCGCAACTGCAAAAGGACGAGACCATCGCGGTGTTCGGGGTGTCCGGCGGGGTCGGCGGCGCGGTAGCCCAGATCGCCGCCGCCCGCGGCGCCCGGGTGATCGGCATCGGCCGCACACCGCCGCGCGACGAGACCCCAGCCGCAACGATTCTGGAGGAGTTCATCGCGTTGGACGGCAACGCGCAACACATCGCCGCCCAGATCCGGCGGGTGACCGGGGGTCGCGGCGCCGAGGTGGTGTACGACGCCGTCGGCGGGGTCACCACCGACACGGCCTTGGCCGCCCTGGCCCCCGGCGGCCGCCTCGTGGTCATCAGTGCGGTCGGCACCCGCGTCGTGGAGATCGACCTGGTCGACTTCTATCGCAACGAAACCCGGCTGCTCGGCTGCAACAGCGCCAAGCTGGGCGTCGTCGAATCCGGCACGGTACTGGGCGAGCTGGCCCCCTACTTCGAATCCGGCGCATTCCGATCCCTGCCGATCAGCCGCAGCTATGGCCTCGCCGAAGGCCAAGACGCCTACGCCGCGGTCGCGGGCGGCACGGCAGGCCGCATCGTCATCCGCCCCTGACCCCCCACACGCGCACCAATAACGAATCGTCACGGTGACTCCACCGCCCACGGACGCCGATGGGCGGTGGGTGCGGCGCCGGCTTAGTGCGCATCGACCGGGTGGGTCCGCGCCGCCAACGACCTCGCCGCGCCGGCCTACCCGGGTACGCGGCCCCACGCTCGGACCATCGGCGGAGCACAGAACCACCGCTGCTCGTCCTCGAGTTCGGCCTGCGCGGCCGCAATAACCTCGGGCGACACGCCCCGCTTCACCAGTTGAGCCTGGATTTGTAGCCATGTGAGGTTCCACATACGTGCCAACGGCGAGCCGCCGCGGAACATGGGGATCTCGGCAGCGGCTTCGACTTCGACGAGCCCGAGTGCCTGCAGAACAACCGGCAAGTCGCGTGCCCAAGTCTGGTCCGCACCTCCGATCTCCGTGGTACGCGCGAAGACCCGCCATACATCCCCGAACGCACCCCTCATCTCGTCGAGGACGCCGAAAACGTCACTCTCTTCGAGCACCAGAAGGCCGCCCGGCGCGACCGCGCGAGCCAGCCGCTCCAGGACGTCGTCCCGCTGGGCTATGTGCAACAGCACGAGTCGCGTGTGGACGAAGTCGAACGCGCGCTCGGGAAGCTCGGCTGCGGTGAGGTCGATCTGGGCGACCTCGCCGCCGCGGTCGGGCAAATCGGCCAAGTGGCGCGGGTCGGCGTCCACCGCGAGGACCCGGCCGCCCGGCGATGTGGCGCTGCACAGCCACCGCGCGAAGGACCCGCCGCCGGCTCCAGCCTCCAAGCACCGCCACCCCGCACGCACTCCCAGACGCTGCGCAAGCGCGATACTCAGCGGGTCGTAGGCCGTACCGAGCAGCGCAAGACGCTCGTCGGCAAATTCCCAATCGTTTGACAGCGTGTAATGCGGATCCGGTGGTGGAGTCGGCTGCGGCCCGCTCATGACGCAATGCCACCCCCGGACAGAACTACCTTCAGCGACCAATGGTCCGGCCGCTGAAACATGAACCGGCCGATCAAAGTTCGCGTTCGCCCA
>JAVROZ010000173.1:0-4931 GCA_032162485.1 Mycobacterium sp. | reverse complement strand
CGCCGAGATAGATCGGCACCAGCGGGCCTGATCCTGAGTCAAGCAGATGATCGATCACCCAGCGCAGTGTCTTGCCCTTGTCCCAGTCGAGATCCGGACGCAGCTCGATGACTTCGCGGCCGGTCGTCACCCGCAGCGCATCACGTTGTCCGGCGGCACGCACCGCTGCGGACACCTCGCCGACCCGCTCCCGCGCCGCGTTGCGATAGTGCACGGCCACACCGAACCGCTTGTGCTCCACCGCAACTCCGGAAATCGAGCCTATTCGTTCGCGCAGCTGGGCGGCGGCCTGCTCCAGCACCGGTATGGCCGTCGCTGCGGCGTCGTTCTGGTGGTGAGTGCCGTCAGGGGCGGTGAGCTCGAATCCGTGGCTGCCGGCGTACCAGATGCCGGGTAGTCCCACGCGCTCGCGCACATCGGCGAGATCGCGGCCGCTGAGAACCGCGACTGGGCAGCGGGTCGCCAATTCCTGAAGTGCTTCCGATGCACCGGCGGCGGGCCGGGCCTCGTCGGGATCGTTCACGATGTCCGACAACGTGCCGTCGAAGTCGAAGAACACCGCGGGCTGCCGGGCGGGATAGTCCTTGGCGAGGCCGACGGCTCCCAACGCATCCGGGAGCTCGGACATGCGCAGGTCGCCGGTGCGCACGCTGATCTCATCGAGGTCGGCGACCACAGCGTCGGCGCCCGGCAAGGCCTCACAGCTACGGGTGACCCCGATTACCAGGGCGAACCCGGCGTCACGCGCGGCCGGCACCGCGGCTGGGTCAGACACGACGACGCCGCACCGGCCCGGCCGCACCGTGAGTTGTTCGGCCGCCTCCAACAGGGAGTTACCGTCCGTTGAGAAGATGCCCGTGCCAACGCTGACGTCGTGCAGCTTGACCAGCAGAGCCTGGGTGGACGGCAGAGCCGCGTCGAACAGCACCGCGTCGTGGCGGCGCGGGTCGATGGTGACCGACCCCGACTTTGGCATGGACCCACCTTCTCACGGGGCCCGACTCCGGTCGCAGGGTCAGGGGCGCACGCGCACGGGCGGTGCGTACGGCCGCCACCGTGCCGCGCTGTTGGGTAGTCCACGAGACCGACGCTTGGGGCGGCGGTCGAACAGCAGGACCGAGTCCTGGCTGAGCGCCAGCAGCCGTGCCATCCCCAGTTCGATGCCTGCGGCAAGTTGCTCCATCTGGGGCGCCGCGTCGTAGTCGGCGGTGATGCCGAAGACCAACTCGTCGCCGTAACTCAATACCGCGACCCCGGTGCTTAACTGCGGCGCGGTCGGCGGGATGGGCAGCAGTTGCTCCATCCGTTGGCCCATCAGCTGCAACCGTTGCCGCGGTCCCGGAGCACTGGTGGCCAGCGTCACAATGCCTTGTCTGGGCACCCGAGTGAGTGCGTGAAATACCTTCGCCCACAGTACAAACGGTGAAGATCCGGTGGACCGCTGGGCGGACTGGCCGGTTCCCTTCGACCCGTTGTGGACCGCCCGCAATTGCTGGACGGGGTCATCATGTACGACGGGTAGAAACGAAATCACCGGTCCAAGGGTGCGCAGTGAGACCCCGCGCGGGAGTTCGCCCCGGCCCACCAGAATCGTGCGGAAGCCCTCGGTGATAGCCGCGAGTGCGACATCGTTGGCGCTGACACCGAACTTGCGGGACACCCTTTCGACGGCGGCGCGCGGAATCCGCACCGTGCGGTAGCGCCGCATGGTGCTCAGCGGGCCGACCAGAGGCCACATCACGGCGGCAGTGGTCTCGGCAGCGTTGCTGACGACGCGCGCTACAGCTCTGAACATGCTCGCCGGAGCTTGCCACAGGGTGTCGGGCCAGGTCGGCGCGTCGGTGTTCGACGGTGAAATCTGGTTATCAGCAACGTGACTGGTGAATGCATCGCCTTCGGCATCGTCGCAGAGCCTGGTGAGCAGGTGGGCTGCGGAGTCGTCTTCAGCCATGCTGCGGTGGACCTTGATCAGGATCGCCCACTGGTTGTCCTTGAGGCCCTCGATGATCCAGCACTCCCATGGCGGCCGGTTGGGTTCCAGTGGGCGTTCCAAGGCGCAGGCAATGGCACGGAAGAGTTCGGTCTCGTCACCCGGCAGGGGAAGGGCCACCCGCTGCACGTGCTGGGTTACATCTGAGTCAGCATCGGAGCCAGGCTGGCCGCTCGGCGGAATCCGCTCTGCCAGAAGAGCTTTGATGAGCCCGTAGTCGGGAGGGTGGCCGTTGACGATGGCGACTGCTCCCATTGCCATGCTTGCGTGCTGATCCGGGTCCGGAGCCCGCAAGAAGCCCGTATCAAAAGTTTTCAGTTGTGCCATGACGCCCCCAGTGCTGTTTTCTCAACGCGTACCAGTATTTGTGTGAAGCCGGCCCAGCGGTAGGTCTGCCAGGTTAAGAATGTGTGTTCTAGTTAAAGTTGCGTTTTAACTGCGGCGATCGTTCGCCGGAATGTGTTGTTCGCAAATTGTTTCGGCGCAGTTCGAAAGCCGTTCCGGCGGTGGACTGCGCCCGTTGGGCGCCCATTAGTGTATCGAACAGACGTTCGATACACTAATGGGCATGGGCTGGCACAACGGACCGCCGAGTTGGACCGAAATGAAGCGGGTTCTCGACGGTAAGCCGCGTCATGCCGGTGCACCCGCTCCTGCGGGTCCGGCCGACGATGCTCCGCTGTCATCCAAACGTGGGATGTATACGGCAAAACCGGACGGAAAGCGGACCCGTTCGTCCGTCGCCTATGCCGAGTTGCATGCGCATTCGGCGTACAGCTTCCTCGACGGGGCCAGCACGCCGGAGGAACTGGTCGAGGAGGCCGCCCGGCTGGATCTGCGCGCGCTGGCGCTGACCGACCATGACGGCCTGTATGGAGCGGTGCGATTCGCCGAAGCCGCCACGGAGCTTGGCATGCGCACCGTGTTCGGCGCCGAGCTGTCATTGGCTCGGGCGGGTCTGGTGCCCCGTACCGAGCAACCGGACCCGCCCGGGCCGCATCTGTTGGTGCTGGCCCGCGGTCCAGAGGGGTACCGGCGGTTGTCCCGGCAACTGGCCGTGGCGCATCTGGCCGGCGGCGAGAAAGGCAAGCTGAGCTATGACTTCGAGGCGCTGACCGAGGCGGCCGGCGGGCACTGGCACATTCTCACCGGCTGCCGGAAAGGCACTGTGCGCCGAGCGCTTTCCGAGGGCGGACCGGAAGCTGCGAAGTTGGCGCTGGCCGATCTGGTGGACCGTTTCACCGCCGAGCGGGTCAGTATCGAATTGACCCATCACGGTCATCCGCTCGATGACGAACGCAATGCCGTGCTGGCCGGGCTGGCACCGTATTTCGGTGTCGGGGTTGTCGCCACCACCGGAGCGCATTTCGCCCATCCGGCACGCCGCCGGCTGGCCATGGCGATGGGTGCGATCCGGGCCCGACAGTCTCTGGACGCGGCTGCGGGGTGGCTGGCCCCGCTGGGCGGCTCACACCTGCGATCCGGCGAGGAGATGGCCAGGCTGTTCGCGCAGCGGCCCGAGGCGGTGACCGCCGCGGCCGAGCTCGGTGAGCAGTGCGCGTTCGGCCTGGCGCTGATTGCACCGCAACTGCCGCCTTTCGACGTGCCCGACGGGCACACCGAAGATAGCTGGCTGCGCTCGTTGACCATGGTGGGTGCCGCTGACCGCTACGGACCCGCCGACGGCGCGCCTCGCGCGTACGCTCAGATCGAGCACGAACTGAAAGTCATTGCCCAACTGAAATTTCCGGGCTACTTCCTGGTGGTGGACGACATCACCCGGTTCTGTCGGGAGAACGACATCCTGTGTCAGGGCCGGGGATCGGCGGCGAATTCCGCGGTCTGCTACGCCCTCGGCGTGACCGCTGTCGATCCGATAGCCAACGACTTGTTGTTCGAGCGGTTTTTGTCGCCTGCCCGCGACGGGCCACCCGACATCGACATCGACATCGAGTCGGATCAACGGGAAAAGGTCATCCAGTACGTTTACGACAAGTACGGACGGGATTATGCCGCCCAGGTGGCCAATGTCATCACCTACCGGGCACGAAGCGCGGTACGTGACATGGCGCGTGCCCTGGGTTTCTCGCAGGGGCAGCAGGACGCGTGGAGCAAGCAGATCAGCCACTGGAGTGGGCAACCCGCCGATATCGAGGGCATCCCGGAGGGGGTCGTCGACCTGGCCAACCAGATCCGAAACCTGCCGCGGCACATGGGTATTCATTCCGGTGGCATGGTGATCTGTGACCGTCCGATCGCCGATGTGTGCCCGGTGGAGTGGGCACGGATGGAGAATCGCAGTGTCCTGCAGTGGGATAAGGATGACTGTGCGGCAATCGGTTTGGTGAAGTTCGATCTACTGGGGCTGGGCATGCTCTCGGCGCTGCATTACGCCAGAGACCTGGTGGGCGAGCACAAAGGTATCGAGGTGGACCTGGCCAGGCTGGACCTCTCCGAATCGGCGGTGTACGAGATGCTGTCGCGGGCCGATTCGGTCGGCGTGTTCCAGGTGGAGTCGCGGGCGCAGATGGCGACCCTGCCGCGGCTGAAGCCGCGTCGCTTCTACGACCTCGTGGTCGAGGTCGCGCTGATCCGGCCGGGGCCGATCCAGGGCGGGTCGGTGCACCCGTACATCCGGCGGCGCAACGGGCTGGAGGAGCCGTCCTATCCGCATCCGCTGCTGGAGAACTCGCTGCGCAAGACCTACGGCGTCCCGCTGTTCCAGGAACAGCTCATGCAGATGGCGATCGACATCGCCGGGTTCAGCCCCGCCGAGGCAGACCTGCTGCGCCGGGCGATCGGCTCCAAGCGGTCCGCCGAGAAGATGGAGCAACTGCGCGGCCGCCTATTCGACGGCATGGCCGCCCGGGGCATCACCGGCGAGCTCGCCGAAGACCTGTTCGCCAAGCTCGCCGCCTTCGCCAACTTCGGCTTCCCCGAG
>JAVROZ010000172.1:0-5539 GCA_032162485.1 Mycobacterium sp. | reverse complement strand
TTCGTCATCTCATACCCCTTATGCCAGCTAGCCTGGCCCCCCTTCGATGATCGTAGCCATCAAACCGGCTGCCGGGAAGCGCGTTACCTGACCCAAACTGTCGCAACTCAACTCGTAGCGCGGGAGTTCGTATGCCAGCCTGAGAGATCTGTTGCAGCACAACGCAATACGGGCTGACCCTACCGCACCACTGGGGCGACATCCCAGCTGCGTTTACCCAGACGCGATGCGGGAACACCAATTAAAGAAAGGGGATACTCATGGGCAACAATGACGACCGGCTTGCTTCGGCAACGGACATTGCGACGAATGCCGTCGACAAGTCGTCGGACAACGTAAAAGAGGGAGCAAACATCGCCAGGGGCGATGTTGCTGGTGGGATCGGCAGTATCGTCAAGAACTCAATCGACATCGCCACTCACTCCGTCGACAAGACCAAGGAAATGATCACCGGCAGACGCGACGACGCCGAAGATCGTAAAGCCGGCCGCGAGTAACCTGCGGGCAGCCCGTCCCGAGAGCGGTCGGCCCGCCACCCAAGCAGAATGACGAGGTCGACATTGAGCTGCGTGCCGGAGTGAACGCCGAGGCCATGTCGACCGGACAGGGCGAGCTGACGGGCGAGTTGACTCCCGAACAGTTCACTCACCTCGTGCTGCTCGCGGCGGCGCCGCCGGACCGGGTTGGTGAGGTG
Source organism: Mycobacterium sp. (assembly GCA_032162485.1). Lineage (GTDB taxonomy): Bacteria > Actinomycetota > Actinomycetes > Mycobacteriales > Mycobacteriaceae > Mycobacterium. The sequence goes on along the minus strand of JAVROZ010000172.1, from coordinate 4,845 downwards.
GTGGCGCGCCTAGTTGGTGACCATCTCACGATCGGCCCTCTTGAAGTAGGCCCGGGCGGGCTGGCGTCGGCAACGGCGCGGGGGAAGCGCGGTCAGGTCCGCGTCGCGATCTGTGATCACGACTACTGGCGCCAAATCGTCACTGTCCCAATTACGCTACGGGTAGCGGTCCGGTTAGCGGGGCAACTCGTCCGCTACCGCGGCAAGGTCGAGGTCCAGATGCGATTTCGGCTGCGACTCGACCCCCCGTGCGCGGTGACTGTTGAGCTTGAAAAGGTGCAGAAACATTCTGTCCGCACAACCGTCGATCCGGTCGGCTTCGGTGCTCGCCTGATCGGCTGGGTCGGCGGAGTGGATGAAATTGTCGCCGAGCAGGTGCTGTGCTATGTACGAAATCTAATGGCTAGTCCGGAGTTTAACGCCGCCATGCACATTGACGTGATGAGGCTGATGAAGCGTGCATGGGACGCCGGTCTGGTTGTCGAGCTGCCCGCAGGCTAGTCCGGGCCGGCGAGCGGTCTTCGCACTATCAGCAGGAGTCGCCAAACGGCGTGAAATACTGGCCCGAATCTCATTGCAGTCATTCATCTCTCGCAGCCCTCGCCTCTCCGCAGGGATATGGTGCCCCGCTCTCGATAGCGGATGCGCTACCAAGTTCGAAAAGACACGCATGGTGCGAAGCCAAAGTGTCTGTCCCGCAGGGCTTCGACCAGCAGGCCGGTCAGCAGGCCCGTTCTTCGCCGGGTGATGGTCCACTTGGATGACCGGACAGCCGCAAGGAGACCTGACGTAGCGCCGCCCCGAGACGGCTGTCGGTGCAACACGGTCCGGTTATCGAAGGCAGTCCATCACGCCGGCGGCCGATGGAGGTGCTCCTTCTCGGCTCGGACGTGAGTACGAACTGCCCTTGCGGTGAGCACGATTCCGAGGACCGCGATGCCGGTGAAGGCGAAGCTGAGGACCATGTTCATCGCTTCACCCGCGAAACAAGTGCCGCTCCAACTCCCGATGCCGCAGGCGTAGGAGTGGTTGAGTTCGTCGCGCGCCAGCCACTTGTAACCGAAGAAAGCCGCCAACGCGACGAAGTTGCCGATTCCCAACGCCGCAAGCACCGCGTTGCGCCAGAATCCGGCTCCTTTATGGCTCAAGGTAACTGCCCGTGGTGCGTTCGACTTCCGGGATCGACGTGGCGAAGGGGTCGGCGTCGAAATCGGTTGGCGGCAGGTTCACGCGTGTTTCGCGCGGCTTCGCCGCCGGTTGTCCAGGATCATCTTCGCGAACTCGCCGGTAGCGCTCAGGAGCGGCCTAAATGCCAGGGACATGATCGTGTCGAGCGTGCCGAATGGGATTGTCATGATGGTGACGCCCCGGCCGTATTCCAGGTGCCAGGACCCCCCCTGGATCTCCAAACCCCGGGCGTGCCCCTTCTTCATCCAGCTCAGGTCGCCGGGGCCGTAGGTGGACGGAGCGATCTGGTCCGTCTCTAGGTCGTACGTGACGTATTGCCCGGCCAAGACGACCTTGTAGACATCCACGTAGTTGTAGCGCCCCGTATATCCGTCGGTGGCCGCGGGTGACCCGAAGATGAGCAAATACTCAGACAGACCCATGTAGAGGAAGGAGATCTTCCCAAGGATCCCACCGGCTTTGGTGGCTATCCAACGCCGACGCTTGTTCTCGATGAAGTCCGGATACGCCGCCGACAGCTTCTCGATCAATGCGGCAAAGCGCTCACCGGTCTCCAACGGGACATCGAGGACCTCGCCGCAGATCTTCACCAATGTGTCCGGATCGAACTTGTAGGCCACCGCCGCGTTCCTCTCCGGTCAGCTCCGGGTACCACCGGAACATTAGCGCAGTGGCAGGCCGACCAGCGGCTTTTGCGGCGGTCCCCGGTGTGATCTAGGGATGCGACCATGTTTCGCAACGCACAAATATGGTAGATACAGCCCAATGTCGGCACTGTGCCGTCCCCTTCGTTGAAAGATATGGCGTGTCAGACGACGATCGACTGCTGATTCCCGGCCAGACGTGTTGGCGCGTGACGCGCGCCGATCAGCTCGCCTGTGTCATCGATGCGGCCGCTTACTTCAAGCACGTCAAGGCGGCGATGCTGCGCGCACAACACCGAATCGTGATTATCGGTTGGGATTTGGACGCCAGGATGGCATTCGAGCGGGGTGCGAAGACACTGCGCGGCCCCAACCAGCTAGGCACCTTCCTGTATTGGATGTTGTGGAAACGGCCGGGTCTCGAGATCTACGTACTGAAATCCAATCTGCGCCTGCTGCCTGTCTTTGACGACATCTGGTACGGCATCACGCCGGTGGCGCTACTGAACCAGATCAGCAACAAGCGATTGCACCTCGCTGTCGACGGCGACCACCCGACCGGCGCCGTCCATCACCAGAAGATCGTGGTCATCGACGACGCTGTGGCGTTCTGCGGCGGCCTGGACCTCACCGTCGGCCGCTGGGACACCCGCGCGCATCAGCACAACAGTCGCAGCCGTCGCGCATTGGGCCGCGGTTACGGGCCGCGGCATGAGGTGTCCGTCGCGGTTGACGGTCCAGCCGCGCGCGCCCTCGGCGAGCAGGCGCTAGCGCGGTGGCAGAGCGCGAAAGGCCAGTCGTTGGTGCCGGTCGAGGCTAAGCACACAGCCTGGCCCAAGAATTTGGAACCGATTCTGCGCAACGTCGACGTCGGAATTGCGCGGACGCTGCCGGAACTCGACGGCCGCACCGAGGTGCGGGAGGTGGAGGCGCTCAACCTTGCGGCCATTGCGTCCGCGCGCAAAACCATTTATCTGGAGAATCAATATCTGGCGGCGCGACGCATCGTCGAGGCGCTGGCCGCCCGATTAAAGGAGGACGACGGTCCGGAGGTCATCATCGTCCTACCGCGCAGGGGTAACAATCCGCTCGAGCGGGGAACGATGGACAGCGCCCGCCACCTGATGCTCCAATTGCTCTGGGCGGCTGACGATCATCGGCGGTTGGGCGTCTACTGGCCGGTGACCGACGGCGGCGCACCGATCTACGTGCACTCGAAGGTGATGGTGATCGACGATTGGTTGCTTCGCATCGGATCGTCGAATCTCAACAACCGGTCGTTGGGTTTCGACAGCGAGTGCGACGTGGCCATCGAGGCGTCCGACAATCCAGAACACGATGAGATCCGTCAGCAGGTCATTTCCGTGCGGCACGAATTGCTCGCCGAGCACCTCGGCGTGTCCGTCGGCGACTTTGAGAGCGCCCTGGGGCAATCCGGCTCTGTCTTGAAAGCCATTGAGGCACTTCGTGGAGAGGGCAAGACGTTGCGGCCACTGACCGAGCAGACGGTGTCGGGCGAGGCGGGCCGGCTGGCGGAGAACGACCTGATGGATCCCGACCATGTCCCGCGGTCACTAACCCGAAGTGTGCAGCGGTTCCTAACGGGGCTAGCCCGATGACAGAATCGCGAGTCGGCTGAGTCAACGCAGCTGCGGTAGTACCTCACCCGCGAACAGCTCGAGCTGTGCCAGGTCGGACATGTCAAGCAGTTGGGCGTAGACGCGTTGCACGCCCAACTCGGCCCAGCTGCCCAGCTTGTCGATGATCTCGGCAGGTGTGCCGACCAGCGGGCTGTTGGAGCGCATTTCGTCGACCTCCCGGCCGATCACCGATGCGCGGCGGGCCACTTCGGCGTCGTTGCGGCCGGCGCACAGCACAAAGGCGCAGGAGTAGACGAGTGAGTCGGCCGGTCGATCAGCCGCGGCGACCGCGTCGGCTACGCGCTGAAACTGCTTCTTGGCGACGTCGATCGTTGTGAAGGGAAGGTTGAATTCGGCTGCGTAGGCGCCGGTCAGGTCCGGGGTGCGTTTGGCACCGGTGCCCCCGACCACGATCGGCGGATGCGGGCTCTGCACCGGTTTCGGGAGTGCCGGTGAGCCGGCGATCGTGTAGTGCTCACCCGCGTAATCGAACGTTTCACCCGTTGGTGTGGTCCATAACCCGGTGATGATGGCCAGTTGTTCACTGAGCCGGTCGAACCGCTCCCGCACGGAGGGAAACGGAATGCCGTATGCCTGGTGCTCTTCTTCGAACCAGCCGCTACCCAGGCCCAATTCGACTCGGCCGCGACTCATTTCGTCCACCTGCGCCACCGCGATCGCCAGCGGGCCCGGATTGCGAAACGTTGCAGATGTCACCAGGGTGCCCAGCCGGATGCGCGAGGTTTCGCGCGCGATCGCGCCCAGTGTCACCCACGAGTCGGTTGGCCCCGGAAGGCCGTCGCCACTCATCGCCAGGTAGTGATCGGAACGGAAAAATGCTGAAAAATTCAGCTGTTCTGCGGCTTGGGCGACGGCGAGTTGGTCGGTGTAGGTGGCACCTTGTTGCGGCTCGACGAATACGCGAAATTCCATGGCTTCCTCTGATTGTCTTGTGCCGCAGAATAATAACGTCAGGGCGGCGGATCTTCCTTGCCTTCGGGATCGTGGAATGTGACACTCACGCGCTGGAAGCCTTTGACACGCTCGGCTTTGGCCTTGGGCGTATAGGTCTTGCGGTCAGCCGGTGTGAGATCCACCTGATCGGTGAACGGAGTCAGCAACGCACGAGGGTGCAGCTGCTCGACCAGGACCACGTTGATCTCTGCACACAGCACCAGCGTCGAGGACACCAGGTACAAGAAGGCCAACATGCCAAGGACCAACGCGAAGACACTGTTGGTGGCGCTGGCCGACTTCACCACGTGCCCGATGTAACCCGCACCGAACCACTGCAGTACCTGCCAGATGATGGCCGCCGCAAGAGCCCCCGGCCACACCTGCCGGTAGCTGAGTTCGCGCGCGGTGGTGACGCG
>JAVROZ010000171.1:0-3068 GCA_032162485.1 Mycobacterium sp. | reverse complement strand
GTCCCGCTTCCGCCATTCGATGACGATGCGACGAGTACGTAGTTAACGCCGTGAACAGAAAGCTGGTCGGCGGACGCTGGCTTCGGTGGGACGACGAACGCGTCGCACAGGCCTACGCGCAAGGATGGTGGGACAGCAGCACTCTGGCGGACTCGCTGCGCGAGGCCGCCCGAGGTACCCCGGCGCGGGTGGCGCTGATCGATCGAGATCACCATGTGACGTGTGCGGACCTTTACCGTCAGGCAACAGCACTGGCTTACGCGATGCTCGCACGCATTCCGCCGAGCAGCGTGGTGTCGTTCCTGCTGCCCAACTGGCACGAAGCCGCGGTGATCTATCTGGCCGCCACGTTGGCGGGGATGGTGGCCAACCCGATCCTGCCGTCCATGCGGGACCGGGAATTGCGTTTCATCCTCGAAGACTCCGACAGCAGGCTGGTCTTCATCCCGTCGACATTCGCGCGTCACGACTACCCGCCGATGTTGTTGCGGGTCACCGCCCAGCTGGAGTCACCGCCGGAGGTTGTTGTGCTGCGCGGAGATTGCCAACCAGGTCAGATTCCGTTTGAGACACTGACCACCCCGAGCCCGGCCAGCCCGCCGCTGCCCACACTGGACGCCGACGCCGCCCGCATGATCCTCTACACCTCGGGCACCACCGGTCCGCCCAAAGGCGTTCTGCACAGCCATAACTCGATTCGTGCGCTGATTCGCCAGATTCACCGGCACTGGTCGGTCCAGCCGGGCGACACGTTCCTGGTCGCCTCGCCGATCGCGCATATCGGCGGTTCCATCTACGCGTTCGAAGCTCCGCTACTGCTCGGGGCCACCGCCGTGCTGATGGAACGCTGGAACGCCGACGAAGCGGTGGAACTGATGGGAGCTCACCGCTGCACACACATGGCGGGAGCGACACCGTTCCTGGAACAGCTACTGATGGCGGCACAACGTACGGGTACCCGGTTGCCCGACCTCAAATTGTTCGTATGTGGGGGTGCGTCCGTGTCGCCCTCACTGATACGCAGGGCGGCAACATATTTCGATCCAGCGGTGGTGACTCGAGTGTACGGCTCGACAGAAGTCCCGGTGACGACGGTCGGTGCGCCCGAGAGCCGCGACCATGCGGCCGACACGGACGGCCGCCTCGGTGTAGCCGAGGTCAGGTTGGTGGACGGGGAAATTCGGGTTCGCGGGCCGCAGATGCTGGCGGGATATCTGCATCCGGAGGACGAGGACGGGTCATTCGACCCCGACGGCTACTTCCGCACCGGCGATCTGGCGCGCTGGGTCGACGACGACTATCTCGTGGTCACCGGGCGCGCCAAGGACATCATCATTCGCAATGGGGAGAATATTTCACCCAAGGAAGTCGAGGACGTTCTGGTCAACCACCCGGCGATCGCCGAGATCGCCGTCGTCGGCCTGCCCGATGACCGCACCGGAGAACGGGCATGCGCCGTGGTGGTGCCCAGGTTTGCTTCCGCTTCCGGCCCCGGACTTGACGTAACCGGTCTGCGGACTTTTCTGGAAACCTCAGGCGTTGCGCGCTTCAAAGCACCGGAGCAGGTGGTTATCTGGGATGACCTACCGAAGAACGACGCGGGTAAGGTGCTCAAACACCAGATCAGGGCGGCGCTCATGAACGCAGGGCAGTGATATGCAGGTAGCGATCGTGACAGGCGCGACCGGGGGGATCGGATTCGGCTGCGCGGCAAAGCTTGCCGAAGCCGGCGTCGCGGTGTTGGCGACGGGCCGCGACGAAGGCAAGCTCGCTCGCCTGAAGGACCGGCTGGCGGAGAAGACCGCGAATCGGGCCCAAGTGGCCACCCACGCCGTCGATCTCGTCGATGACAGCGCTCCCCGGCAGATCACCGATGCGGCCGTCGGCCATTGGGATCGCATCGATTTCCTGATCAACGCCGCGGGCGTGGGCAGCCCCAAGCCGCTGCACGAGACCGATGACGAATCCCTGGACCATTTCCTGAGATTGATGCTGCGGGCACCGTTTCGGCTGGTTCGCGAGGTGCTGCCGCATATGCAGCCCGGGTCGGCGATCATCAACATCACGTCGACGTTCGCGGTCGTCGGCGGTATGCGCGGCGGGGCCTACTCGGCCGCCAAGGGCGGCCTCACAGCGATGACCACCCACATCGCCTGCCAGTACGGATCACAAGGAATCCGTTGCAACGCAGTGGCTCCCGGAGTCATTCAGACGCCCATGACCGAGCATCGCCTTCAGGATGAGCGGTTCCGGCGGATCAATACCGAGATGACGCCTCATCAGCGGTTGGGCACAGTCGACGACGTCGCCAGCACGGTAGCGTTTCTGTGCTCTCCCGGCGGCGCCTTCATCAACGGCCAGACCATCGTGGTGGACGGCGGGTGGAGTTCGACCAAGTATCTCTCCGACTGGGCGCTGACCTCGCAGTGGACAGCCCGATAGTTCGGCCGCTCAACGGGATTCGAAATGCTGCCGAATGCCGGAGAGCATCTTGGTATGCGCTTTGACCGCCTCGCGGACGGTGACCGGGGCCAGCGGCCGTGGCGCGGCGAACCGGATCCGCTCGGTGACGCGGGTGCCGCCCTCGACCGGGGTAAAGCTCACCGTCCCGCGAAGGTGCACACCCGGGAACTGGTCCGCCTCGGTGGACACGTCGCCTTCAGTGGGAACCTGCAGCCGGGCCCGGTAGGTGATCTGCATGGTGAATGGCCCCAGCGGAATTCGATCCACCACCCGATAACTCTGCTGGTAGCCGTCCGGGGTTTCGCTGCGGGACAGCGCTTCCACCGACACGATCAGCGGGTGTACCAGTCTGATGTTGTCCAGGTCGACGTAAAAGTCGCGGACCTGGTCCGGCGGCGCGGGCACCTCTTCGGTCAGAGTCCGCTCGGCGTGCGCGACCCACCAACTCATCAGAGGCCCAACTGGGCGCGAAGTTCGGTCGTGCGCCACCAGATCAACGCGGCGAACAGCAGCAAGGCGACAACCGTGGCGGCGCCTTGGATGATGTCCCGGCGGTTCCTCGGCGCATACACGTAGGCCGCGGCGATCGCCCCGCCGGTGACCAG
>JAVROZ010000170.1:0-2818 GCA_032162485.1 Mycobacterium sp. | reverse complement strand
CAGCGCGGCGCCGTCCGGGATAGCGCCGACGGTTGATTCGGCGACCTGCAGCGGAATCGGGCCGGGCGGAGCATCCAGGCCGAACGCCCGCGCCATGCTGCGCAGGGCCTCGGCGCCGGTGAGCAGGCCCAGCTGGACGAACGCCGTGTTGCACGACTTGGCGAACGCCTCAGTGAGCGACACGGTCGGACCGGGGCCGCAGGGGGTGCCACCGTAGTTCTCCAGGGTGGCGGTGCTGTTGGGTAGCGGGATAGTTGCCGCCGCCGTCAGTTGCTCGGTCTCGGTGGCTCCGCCCGCCAGCGCGGCGGCTGTGGTGATCACTTTGAACGTCGAACCGGGTGGGTAGGTCTCTGAGATGGCACGGTTGAGCAGCGGGTTGTCCGGGTTGTCCCGCAGCCGCTGCCAAGCCTGGGCCTGTATGTCGGGACTGTGCGACGCCAACAGGTTGGGGTCATATGACGGCGACGACACCAACGCCAGGATCTTGCCGGTGGACGGTTCCAGAGCCACGACGGCGCCCTTACAGGGCGGCCCACCGCAACCTTGCTGCATTGCGTCCCACCCGGCCTGCTGGATTCGTGGGTTGATAGTGGTGTCCACGTTTCCACCGCGAGGGTCGCGACCGGTGAAGAAGTCAGCAAGTCGGCGGCCGAAGAGCCGCTCGTCGGAGCCGTTGAGCAACAGGTCCTCGGCGCGCTCCAGGCCGGCACTGGAATAGCGCAACGAGTAGAAGCCGGTGACCGGTGCGTACACCGCCGGGTTGGGATACACCCGAAGGAAGCGGAAGCGACTGTCGGTGGCGACCGAGTAGGCCAGCAGTTGCCCCCCGGCGATGATTTGGCCGCGCTGTCGCGAGTACTCGTCGAGCAGGACCCGCTGATTGCGTGGGTCAGCACGTAACCCGTCAGCGGTGAAGACCTGCGTCATCGTGGCGTTGAGCAGGAGCAACACGATCAACGCCATCACGGTCACCGAGATGCGGCGCAGAGAGGTGTTCATACGCGCTCGATCACCTCGGTGGTCGCCGCCGCGATGGGCGGTTTCTCCCGCGGCCGGGCGCGCGACGGACGTCGGGCACCGTCGGAGATGCGCGCCAGGATGGCCAGCAGCACGTAGTTGGCCAGCAGCGACGAGCCGCCGTACGACATCCAGGGCGTGGTCAACCCGGTCAGCGGGATCAGTTTGGTGACGCCGCCCACGACGATGAACAGCTGAATCGCCAGGGTCGAGGCCAAGCCCGCGGCCAGCAGCTTGCCGAAGCTGTCGCGGGTGGCGATCGCGGTGCGCATGCCCCGAATGATGACGATCGTGTAGAGCATCAGAATGCTGGCCAGTCCGACCAGCCCAAGCTCTTCGCCGAAGGCGGCGATGATGAAGTCGGTTGACGCCGCTGGCACCGTGTCGGGCTGGCCGTTACCGAGGCCGGTGCCGAAGATGCCGCCGGTAGCGAAGCTGAACAGTGCCTGCACCATCTGGTATCCGCTGCCGTCGGGGTCGGCGAACGGGTCCAGCCAGGTCTGTACCCGGACCCGGACATGCGCGAAAAGGTGGTACGCCACAACGCTTCCCGCGGCGAACAGCGCCAACCCGAGCATGACCCAACTGAACCGCTGCGTGGCCAGGTAGACGACCACCAGAAACGACGCGTACAACAGCAGTGACGTGCCGAGGTCTTTCTCGAAGACCATCACGCCCACCGAGATCACCCAGGCGGCGAGCAAGGGGGCGAGGTCTCGCGGACGCGGCAGCGTCAGGCCCATCAGATGTTTGCCCGCGCTGGTGAACAGGTTGCGTTTGGCGACCAGTACCGCCGAGAAGAAGATCAGCAGCAGAATCTTGGAGAACTCGGCGGGCTGAATCGAGAAGCCCGGCAAGCGAATCCAGATCTTGGCGCCGTTCTGCTCGGACAGCGATGCCGGCAACAGCGCGGGGATCACCAGGAAGACAAGGCCGGCCAGCCCACAGATGTAGCCGTAACGCGCAAGTTGGCGGTGGTCGTTGAGGAACGTCACCACGAGTGCGAATGCCGTGACACCGACCAGAGTCCACAGCATCTGCTGGTTGGCGCTGGGGTGACCGTGCCGGCCAACTTCCTTGTCCACCAGGTCGAGTCGATGGATCATCACCAGCCCGAGCCCGTTGAGCAGTGCCACGACCGGCAGCAGCAGCGGGTCGGTATAGGGCGCGTAGCGCCGCAGGGACAGATGGGCAATGCCGAACAGGGTGAGGAAACCCAGCCCATAGGTGGCGAGATCCCAATGCAGGCCCCGCTCCTGATTGGCCTCCACGATGCACAGCGCAATGATGGTTATCACCGATGCCAAGCACAGCAGCAGCAACTCGGCATTGCGCCGAGTTGGCAGCGGAGGGGTCACCGCTACCGGTGCTGGCAGTTCCGTCGTCGTCATGCTGCCGCCCGGCAGTTGACGCCTTGCTGTGAGGGTTGCGGGGTTCCGCTCGTCGTCGGCGCGGTGGTGGTCGACGACGGCGTAGCAGGCGCTGCCGGGGTGGTGCTCGATTGGCTCGGTGCAGTGGTAGGAGCTGTTGAAGTGGCGGTCGAGCTGGGGGTGGACGTTGGGGTGGCGGGCGCCGTTGCGGACGGGGCGGGGCCGGGTTCTTGGGTGCCGCTGCTGTTGGTAGAAGGGGCCGACGGCTCGGTCTGCGAGGTGGCACTTTTCTGTCCACACTCTGGAAGCAGTTGCCTGGCCAACTCCACTAATTGCTTGCGGGCATCCTCGAGACTGCCGGCGGGCAACCCACCCTGAACCGATGCCCGGGCAGAAGGGTTCAAATCGTCGAGCTTCACCAGGTGGCGGCA
>JAVROZ010000169.1:0-4191 GCA_032162485.1 Mycobacterium sp. | reverse complement strand
GTGGGAGCCGTGATGGTGTAGGGCACACCACTTGCAGCCAGCTCCGTCTCGATGATGGCCTTGCTTTCGAAATGCGGTACCCCCGAGTGCTGATCTGCTCCGGCGACCGAGCTGAACACCAGGTGTGGCACCCGCTTATCGATGGCCGCGGTCACGATGGCACGCCCTTGGGCGACCTCGGCATCGATTCCTGCCTCGAACGGAGTGGTCACCGCAAACACTCCTGCCACACCGCGCATCGCCGCCCCGAGTGCATTGCTGTCCTCGAGGGAGCCGATGACAGCTTCGACGCCTCGATCACCCAGGCGCCGAACCGACGGCGTGTCTGGCCGGCGCACCAGGGCGCGCACCCGGATCCCACGCGCCAGCAATCCGCTGACGACGGCTCCACCCTGGCCGCCGGTGGCGCCCAGCACCAGAATCGGTGCATCAGTCCTCGACATGGTCGCCCCCGTCACGCGGCTGCCAGCCGGCCAGCAGGCGCTCCATTTCGGTCAATTCCTCGCCGAACACATCTCGACGGGCGCGGGGACCGCACGCCTGCAGGAGGCGGGCGAAGTCGTCGGCCGCTTTGCCGATTCGCTCGGTGAGGCCGGCGGAACCATGCTGAGCACCGAAGTCGCCGGTGGCGGCGTACACGCCGGTGGGCGACACGATCGCATGCAGGTAGGAGAACATCGGCCGCAACGCATGCTCCAGCACCAGCGAATGCCGCTCGGTACCGCCGGTCGCTGCGATCAGCACCGGCATGTCCGAAAGCGTTTCCTCCGGCAGCACGTCGAAGAACGACTTGAACAATCCGCTGTATGAGGCGTTGAAGGCCGGGCTCACGGCGATGACTCCGTCGGCGTCGGCGACTGTTTCGAAAGCGGATTCGAGTTCGGCCGGGGCAACACCTGTCAACATTGCATCGATGATTGGCCGGCCCAGGGGCCGCAGTTGGATCATCGACGCGGTCGTCATTAGATTCCCGTCGGCCAACGCAGCTTCGACCGCCGCGGTAATCCGGTCGGCCAGCAGCCGGGTCGACGAGGGTTCGCGCAGCCCACCGCTGATAACCGCCAACTTCGTCACGGCTGGTGCTCCTCGGAAATATTGGAATGCTCTGTGGTGGGAGGGTCCGCGTCGCTCCTGGCCGCCGCCACCAGCGCCTCATGCGTGGGAGCGTCGGGCACGTGATCTGGTCGACCGCTGGCAAATTCCTTGCGCAACACCGGGATAACGTCTTCACCCAGCAGGTCGAGTTGCTCCAGCACCACTTTGAGCGGCAGACCGGCGTGATCGACGAGGAACAACTGGCGCTGATAGTCGCCGGCGTATTCGCGGAAGGACAGCGTCCGATCGATCACCTGCTGCGGCGAACCTACGGTCAACGGGGTTTGGGCGGTGAATTCCTCCATACTCGGGCCATGCCCGTAAACCGGAGCATTGTCGAAGTATGGCCGAAACTCCGCTATTGCGTCCTGGCTATTAGGCCTCATGAAGACCTGTCCGCCCAGACCGACAATCGCCTGATCGGCGCTGCCGTGCCCATAGTGCTCGAACCGCTGCCGGTACAACTGCACCATCCGTTTGGTGTGAAACGACGGCCAGAAGATGTGGTTGGCGAAGAAGCCGTCACCGTAATAGGCGGCCAGCTCAGCGACTTCGGGGGTTCGGATTGAACCGTGCCAGACGAACGGCGGAATTCCGTCCAGCGGTTGTGGTGCCAGGGTGAACCCCTGCAGTGGAGTGCGGTATTCACCGCTCCAGTCGACAACCTCCTCACGCCACAGCCGCCGCAGCAGCCCGTAGTGCTCGACGGTCAAGGGGATCGCCGCCCGAATGTCTTGTCCGAACCACGGGTAGACCGGCCCGGTGTTTCCGCGGCCGAGCATCAAGTCCACCCGGCCACCGGACAGGTGTTGCAGCACACTGAAGTCCTCGGCGATTTTCACCGGATCATTCGTAGTGATCAACGTGGTGGAGGTGGAAAGGAGTATCCGCTCAGTCTGCGCCGCGATGTAACCCAGCAGGGTGGTCGGCGAAGAGGGCACGAACGGCGGATTGTGGTGCTCGCCGGTGGCGAACACGTCGAGCCCGACTTCTTCGGCTTTCTTGGCGACCTCGACGGTGGCACGGATGCGCTCGGCTTCGGTGGGTGTGTAGCCGGTCGTCGGATCCTGGGTGACGTCCCCGACCGTGAATATCCCGAATTGCATACCTGACACCGAGTTACACCTAACGCCCGCGGTGCGCGTAGGACCGCGGTGCGGGAAAAAACTCCGCGGTGCGCGCGAAAGACCTTACGCCTCGCCCGCAGCACGAGTAAGTACTTGAATGAACGACTGCCCGCTTCGAATGCGAGACCCAACCCAGGAGTGATCACCCAATGGCGCAACACAGCAATGCCTGGCCCAGCCTGCGCGTCGACGACTGGGCTCCGACGCGGGACACACTGCACATGTGGATGCAGATCGTCGGCAAGGTTCGACTCGCTCATTCCCCCATGGTCAATCACTGGTGGCAGGTCACCTCGTACGTGACTGCCCGCGGACTGACGACCTCAGCGATCCCCCACGCGACCGGGGCCTTCGACATCGAGTTCGACTTCATAGATCACAAGTTGCTGATCCGCAGCAGCAGCGGCGCGACCCGCAGCGTGGCGCTCAAGCCCATATCGGTCGCCGAGTTCTACTCGCAAACGATGCAGGCACTGAACGAGCTGGGATTCGCCACGCGCATCCAGTCACACCCCAATGAAGTCGACCCTGCTGTGCCGTTCGACCAGGATGACGAGCACGCGTCATACGACGGGGATGCCGCCAACCTCTTCTGGCGCCAGCTGCTCGAGGCCAACCGCGTGCTCGCCCAATTCCGGTCTTACTTCGTCGGCAAGGTAAGCCCGGTGCATTTCTTCTGGGGTGCAATGGATCTGGCGTGCACTCGGTTCTCTGGCCGGGAAGCACCGCGCCATCCCGGCGGCGCACCGAATTGCGGGGACTGGGTAATGATTGAGGGCTACTCTCACGAACTGAGCAGCTGCGGGTTCTGGCCAGGCGGGGGCGACGAAGGAGCGTTCTACGCCTACGCCTATCCACAGCCCGACGGGTTCGCCGACTATCCGGTCAGTCCTGCAGAGGCCCACTTCAGCAAAGATCTTGGTGAGTATGTCCTTCCATATGAGGTTGTGCGCCAGGCCGCGGACCCCGATCACACGCTTCTCGGCTTCCTGCAGGACACCTATGAAGCGGCGGCCGTCAATGCCGGGTGGGACCGGGCCGCATTGGAACACGACCCGAATCGCTGGAGCGCTTACCGAACAGGCGCATGACCTTCCGTTCCGCTCGGTCACCGGGCTCTGCACCGAGCTGGGCCTCGACGTGATCGCCGAGGGCAAAGGACCATTGACGGCGTGCTAGTGGCCCGGAGGTGCCAATCGGTAGACAGCGCCGGCGTCGTCGTCGGTGATGTACACCGCCCCGTCCGGTCCGACCACGGCGGCGACCGGACGGCCCCATCGGGCTCCGTCGCTGTCTTGAAAACCGCCGACCAGAGTCTGCTGTTCGCCGAGAGTGCCGTTGCGCCAAGCGAAGAACGACACCTCGGGTGCGCGAGGCGGCTTCCGGTTCCACGAACCGTGGATGCCGACCAGAGCACCGTCCGCATAGGGTTGCGGTAGCGCACCGGTGCTGAAGGCCAGCCCCAGCGGCGCCGAGTGAGCGCCCATGCTCTGCTCGACCGGCGGTAGGGTCCCGCAGTCCAGCTGAGATCCGTCCTTATTGGTCGACATATCGCGGGTGAACGGCAGATTGGCCGGTCCACCGTCGGGATTGCAGTAGGGCCAACCCAATTCGCGTCCAGGCGTGAGGCGTGCCAGCGACTCGGGCGGATGGTCGTTGACGTACCCGACGTCGACGTTGCCATCCGGGTCCGGCGCATTGTCGCGATTGTTGACCGCCGTCCACAACGAGCCGTCTGGCGCAATGGCAAGGCCGGTTCCATTGCGCACACCAGTCGCGAACGGCTGGGCCGGGCCGCCACCGGGCGGAATCCGCATGATCGTCGCCCTGGGCGGCGTCGCCGTGCGGTCCTGCGGTGAGATGTTGGCGGTCGAACCGATCGAGAAGTAGACCGCACCGTCGGGACCGACGGCCACGCTTTTCAGCGCATGTGCGTAGGCGCCGTGCAGATCGGGGCTGCGGGCGTCGG
>JAVROZ010000168.1:0-6524 GCA_032162485.1 Mycobacterium sp. | reverse complement strand
CGTTGCTGACCCACTGCAGCCACTCGGGCATTACGGTCCGCGGCACAATGACCCCCGCCATCAAGATCTGCGGCACCAGGAACACCGGCATGAACTGCACGGCTTGAAACTCGGTGCGGGCGAAGGCGCTAGCCAGCAATCCCAGTCCAACGCCCAGCACCGCGTTGGTGATCGCAATCACGAAGACCCACAGCGGGCTGCCCGCGGTGTCCAGTCCCAGAACCCAGAACGACACCACACAAGCCAGAGTGGCTTGTGCGGCAGCGGCAATGGAAAAGGCGGTGCCATAAGCGGCCAGCAGCTCTCCGCGGCGCAGCGGGGTGGTCAAGATGCGCTCGAGCGTTCCCGACGCCCGCTCGCGCTGCATCGTGATCGCGGTGATCAAGAACATCAGCAGCAGCGGGAACAGGCCCAGCATGATCAGGCAGGCGGAGTTGAACGGCGCCGGCGTACCGGGCCGGTGCGGGACATTGTCGAACATGAAGTACATCAGCGTGATGACCAGGCTCGGCACCAGCAGAATCATGGCCACGCTGCGGTGATCAGCGGCCAGCTGGCGCAGAATACGCACGGTGGTCGCGGTGTAACCCCGCAGACTCATCCTGCTTTGGGACCGGCCTTCAGCTCCGTGCTGTGCCGAATGATGGAGAGAAACGCTTCCTCCAGTGACGTGCATGACGTGTCCTCTCGTAGTTTCCTCGGCGTGGTGTGGGCGACCAGGTGGCCTTCGCGCATCAGCAACAAGTCACCGCAGTGATCGGCTTCGTCCATCACGTGGCTGGACACCAGCAGGGTGGTGCCGGCGTCGGCGAGATCGGTGAACTGTTTCCAAAGGTCCACGCGCAGAACCGGATCCAGGCCGACGGTGGGCTCGTCGAGGACCAGCAGCTCGGGCTCGCTGACCAGTGCGCAGGCCAGCGACACCCGGGTGCGCTGTCCGCCGGACAGGTTGCTGCAGTTGGCGGTTCGGTGATCGGTCAGGCCCACCCGCTCGATGGCGACATCGGCGGCGTGGGCGTCGCAGCCGTACAGCGTGCCGAAGTAGCGGACGTTGTCGATGACTCGCAGATCGCCGTACACGGTCGGATCCTGCGGCACGTAGCCGACTCTGCGCCGCAGTGCCGCGGACCCGGCTGGCTGACCGAGCACCGTGACGCTGCCTGATGTCACGATCTGGGTGCCGACGATACTGCGGATCAGGGTGCTCTTGCCGCACCCGGATGGACCGAGTAGGCCCGTGATGGTGCCCGGCGCAATCTCCACGGAGAAGTCGTGTAGCGCAGGCCGTTTGCCCCGGATCACCCGCAGGTGCTCGATGCTGACGGCCGGGGTGGCGCCCCGTCGCGTTAATTCATCGCGTGATGAAGTCATCATATGATGAATATTTGACCTGTCCGCGGCCCTTGTCAAGGGGAAAGGCAGAATCGGTCCGATGAGCGCTTCGGGGCCAGCCACAGAACTGCTGGTCGACCCAGTCGCGGCCGCCCACCGACTGCTCGGTGCCACCATCACCGCGAGGGGCGTCAGCGCGGTGATAGTCGAGGTCGAGGCCTACGGCGGAACTCCGGACGGTCCCTGGCCGGATGCCGCAGCGCACTCTTACCGCGGCCGCGGCGGCCGCAATGCCGTCATGTTCGGGCCTCCCGGGCGGCTCTACACCTACCGCAGCCACGGCATCCATGTCTGCGCCAACGTCGTGTGCGGAGCCGACGGCATCGCCGCGGCGGTCCTGATCAGGGCGTGCGCGATTGAGGACGGCGTGGATGTCGCACGATCCCGGCGTGGTGCGGCGGTTCGCAATGTCGCGCTTGCCCGCGGACCGGGAAACCTATGTTCGGCGCTGGGAATCATCATGGACGACAATGGGATTGATGTCTTTGACGCGGACAGTTCGGTGACACTGCAGCTAAGCGCCCCGCTGACGGCGACCGCGGGGCCCCGGGTGGGGGTCAGTCAGGCCGCGGACCGACCATGGCGGTTGTGGCTGCCGGGTCGGCCGGAGGTGTCCGCATACCGGCGCAGTCCGCGGGCGCCGGCCCCCGGCGCCAGCGATTAGGTTTCCTGTCGGGACGCAGCACGATACCCAGGATCGAGGCGGCGCACGGCGAACAAGAACGTCAGGGCGACCAACGGCGCAAGAATGCCGTAAACCGCCGCCGGGGTGGCCATTTCGGCGTTATTTAGCAGTTGCGGGCTCAGCGCGATGCCGACCGCCACTACGGCGTTGTGCAGGCCGATCTCCAGGCTGACGGCGATGGCCTGCGGTGGCGCGAGTCGCATCCAGCGGGGGGCGAGATAGCCGACCGTCAGGCTGATGGCGCAGAAGGTCAGCACGGCCGCGCTGAGCACGCCGAAGTTCTTGAATAGCGTTGTCCGCCCGCCGGCGAGCCCGGCAACGACGGCGACGACCAGTAGCACTACGGCGGCGATTCGGACCGGCTTGTGCAGTTGCTGGGCCAGGTCAGGGAAACGGTGACGTATCGCGACGCCGATCGCGGTGGGAATCAGCACCACTGCCACCACACCGGCGAATTTGCCGAACTGGAGCCCGATGAATCGGCCCTCGCCCAGGAACCAGGTCATCGAGATCGCCAGTATCGTCGGGATCGCAAAGATGGACAGCACGGCGTTGATTGCGGTGAGCGTGAGGTTGAGCGCCAGGTCCCCGTTGGCCAGATGACTCAGCACGTTGGCCAGCAATCCGCCCGGAGTAGCGGCCATCAGCATCAGGCCGACTGCGAGATTCGGCTCGAGATCCAAAACCTCGGCGATCAACAGACACAGAGCCGGGAGCAGGATGCATTGACAAAGCAATGCAACTACCAGCGGGCGACGTAGCTTGGCGGCGCGCTGGAAGTCGGCCACGGTGAGCGTGAGTCCGAGAGCGAGCATGACCGCCACGACGACCAGCGGAAATAACCGATTGTCCATAACCCTCCGCAAATTACTCCATGGCGGCACCACACGAAGCGGTCGATGCCGCAGGTAGGAGGGCTGACCCGGCAAGCTCGCTGGAATCAGCTTGAGCGCATCGTGGGCATCCCGCGCGCACGGTCGGGGCGCATCCTGCAAGACTCTCCAGCCATGGGTAACGAGCCTTCGGGGATCCTCGACGAGCTGCGTTGGCGCGAGCTGATCGCACAGTCCACCGACCTCGACGCGCTGGCCGCCGAAGCTGCGCGCGGACCGATGACTGTGTACGCCGGGTTCGACCCCACCGCCGCGAGCCTGCACGCCGGGCACCTGGTGCCGCTGCTGGCGTTGCGCCGCTTTCAGCGCGCCGGCCACCGTCCTATCGTGCTGGCCGGTGGTGCCACCGGCATGATCGGCGATCCACGCGAAGTCGGGGAGCGCAGCCTGCACGAGGCGGACACCGTTGCCGAATGGGCCGAGCGGATCCGGGGACAGCTGGAGCGCTTCGTCGACTTCGACGACTCACCAACGGGCGCGATCGTCGAGAACAACCTGGCGTGGACCAGCCCGCTGTCCGCCATCGAGTTCCTGCGTGACATCGGGAAACACTTCTCGGTAAACGTGATGCTGGATCGCGACACGGTCAAGCGCCGCCTGAACGGGGAGGGAATCTCCTACACCGAGTTCAGCTACATGCTGCTGCAGGCCAACGACTACGTCGAATTACACCGCCGCCACGGTTGCACGCTGCAAATCGGCGGGTCGGATCAGTGGGGCAACATCATCGCCGGGGTGCGGCTGGTGCGCCAAAAGCTCGGTGCTTCAGTGCATGCGCTCACTGTCCCGCTGGTAACGGCGGCCGATGGCACCAAGTTCGGCAAATCCACCGGTGGCGGCAGCCTGTGGCTGGACCCGCAGATGACCAGCCCCTACGCCTGGTACCAGTACTTCCTCAATACGGCGGACTCCGACGTGATCCGATACCTGCGGTGGTTCACCTTCCTCTCGGCCAACGAGTTTGCCGAGCTGGAACAGGCCACCGCAGAGCGTCCACAACAGCGCGCTGCCCAGCGTCGACTCGCCACCGAACTCACCGTGCTGGTGCATGGCGAGGCCGCCGCCGAAGCAGTCGAGCACGCCAGTCGGGCGCTGTTCGGTCAGGGTGAGCTGGACCGGTTGGACGAGGCGACGTTGTCGGCGGCATTGCGAGAAACGTCGGTCGCCGAACTGAAACCCGGTGATCCCGAAGGAATCGTCGACCTATTGGTGGGTACCGGCCTATCCGAAAGCAGGAAAGCGGCACGGCGCACGATCGGTGAAGGTGGCGTGTCGGTCAACAACATTCGCATCGCAAGTGACGAATGGACGCCGCAGCCTTCGGATTTCCTGCACGGCCGCTGGTTGGTACTACGCCGCGGCAAACGGAACATCGCTGGAATAGTACGGATGTAACCAATTTCCCGGCCGCACAGCAGATCCAGCGGGATCTCATCACGAGGGGGTAGCGATGAGACCCCGCTGGAGTGTGGGATTTGGGTCACTCGGTTACGTCGGCAGCTCAGAGGCGGTCCTCATTTCTCGGGTTATGGTGTTGCCTTCGAGAACTATTCTTCCGAGCCGACGGACC
This sequence comes from Mycobacterium sp., assembly GCA_032162485.1. Taxonomy (GTDB): domain Bacteria; phylum Actinomycetota; class Actinomycetes; order Mycobacteriales; family Mycobacteriaceae; genus Mycobacterium. The sequence goes on along the minus strand of JAVROZ010000168.1, from coordinate 1,984 downwards.
CCGCTGGTATCCCACTTCTGGCCGAGCTCGGGGGGAAATCCTGTTCATCCGGCGGTATGAGTGCGGTGTCCGCCGATCGGGGGACGGTCGGCCCGATAATCCCGACCGCCGGTGTAGGCCCGGCCCAAAACGCGTTAGTGCGCAAACCTTCATCCCATCGTGGTGTGAATGTGACACTTGTTGAGCACTGTTGTCACGATGACCGCACCCGCGACCGCCCTGAGGTTTCTGGTGCTGGCCGCGGGCATATTCGGGGTGTCGGCCACGGTGGCGGCGCCGATACACGCCGACATGATGGGCAACGCATTCCTGAATGCGTTGAACAACGCCGGCATTCCCTACAGCCAGCCGGCCACCGCGATTGCGATGGGTCGGTCCGTCTGTCCGAAGGCACTCCAACCCGGCGGAACGTTTGATTCCATCGCCTCCGAGATGGCTGAACTCACCGGTTTGTCGCGCGAGCGCGCGGCTGCATTCACCATCGTCGCCATCGCGACGTACTGCCCCGCGTTGATATCGCCGATGCTGCCGCATCGGCTTCAGGCTTAGATTGTGAGCGCGGCAGCGGTACCCGTAACCTCTAGCGGGTGGTCGATGACAGGCGCGGTCGGAGCAATGAGCGACGGCCACAGTCGGCGTCCGGCGGCCCGCCACGGCACTCAGGCCCGGGTCGGGCGCGACCGGCCCAACCGCAGGCCGATACCGCCCATGCCGGCCCGGCGATTCCCGCCGACATCGAAGCCAGGCAACTAGCGCCCGACGTTCGGCGCGATCTGAGCACGCTCGACAAGGCCACCGCCGACGCGGTTGCTCGGCACCTGGTCGCCGCGGGCGGCCTGCTCGACGAAGACCCCGAAGCCGCCCTGAGTCACGCACGCGCGGCCCGAGCCCGGGCCAGCCGGATCGCCGCGGTGCGCGAGGCCGTCGCAATCGCCGCATACCACTGCGGTGACTGGGGTCAGGCGCTGGCCGAATTCCGTGCCGCACGCAGGATGGGCAGCAAGTCGCCGCTGTTGGCGCTGATCGCCGATTGCGAACGTGGTCTTGGCCGCCCGCAGCGGGCGATCGACTTGGCCCGCGGTCCCGAGGCGGCCCAGCTCAGCGGTGACGAAGCCGACGAATTGCGCATCGTCGCCGCCGGTGCCCGCGCCGACCTCGGACAGCTCGATCAGGCGTTGACGCTGTTATCCACCCCGCAATTGGACGCGGCCCGTACCGGTTCGACGGCTGCGCGGTTGTTCTATGCCTACGCGGACACGCTGTTGGCGCTCGGACGCGGCGACGAGGCCCTGCAGTGGTTCCTGCGTTCCGCGGCCGCCGACGTCGAAGGCGTCACCGACGCCGAAGACCGGGTCAACGAACTTGGCTGACACGAAAAGCATTGCGCAGCAATATGATTGCCTGCTGCTCGATCTGGACGGCACGGTCTTTCGCGGCCAACAGCCGACCGAGGGCGCCGTGGAATCGCTGGACGAAATACAGAGTCGTAAGCTCTTCGTCACCAACAACGCCTCCCGCAGCGCCGACGATGTCGCCGCGCACCTGCGTGAACTCGGTTTCACCGCCGCCAGCGAGGACGTCGTCACCAGCGCGCAGAGTGCGGCCCACCTGCTCGCCGAGCAGCTGCAACCTGGCTCGAAGGTACTGATCGTCGGCACCGAAGCGCTGGCCGACGAGGTCGCCGCCGTGGGGCTGCAGCCGGTCCGAAGCTTCGACGATCAACCCGACGCCGTCGTTCAAGGCCTCTCCAAGACCGTCGGCTGGCCCGACCTCGCCGAGGCCACCTTGGCCATCCGGGCGGGCGCCCTGTGGGTGGCGGCCAATGTCGACCCGACGCTACCCACCGAGCGAGGCCTCTTGCCCGGCAACGGATCTCTGGTGGCCGCGTTGCGAGCGGCCACGGATGAGCAGCCCCAGGTGGCCGGCAAGCCGGGTCCGCAACTGATGAAGGACGCGGTGGGCCGCGGCGATTTTCGGGCACCGT
>JAVROZ010000167.1:0-3406 GCA_032162485.1 Mycobacterium sp. | reverse complement strand
TAACCTGCGCGACGCGATCGACGCCGCGACGGCGGTGGTGGACGCCGCCGTTTTGGACGAAGGGGCGGAGGGGCAAATGCTTTCCGGTTCTGGAATCGTCATCACCGGCTCGGTTGTCACCGCCGGGGCGGCCCGGTCTTTGTTCGGTCGTGATCCGGAATGACCGATCAATCCGCCGCTAACACCGGTGCGACACCGCCACCGGCCGACCCCTGGAAAAGCTTCGCCGGGGTGATGGCCGGGACTCTCATCCTCGAGGTGATCGTGGTACTGCTGGCGATCCCGGTGGTCAGTGCTGTCGGCGGCGGCCTGAGCGCGGCATCGTTGGGCTACCTGATCGGGGTGGCCGTGCTGTTGGTCCTGCTTACCGGGCTGCAGCGCAGACCGTGGGCAATCTGGGCCAACTTGGGCGCACAGCTCGTGCTCGTGGCCGGATTTGTGGTGTATCCCGCCGTCGGCTTCATCGGTTTCCTGTTCGCCGCGGTGTGGGCGCTGATTGCGTACCTGCGGGCCGAGGTGCGGCGTCGACAGGCTTACTTCGCGACGCAGGCTCCCCCGCCGGAGTGAATGCCGGATCGGAGTTTCGGCGGTTTTGGCATTGGCGGTCAGACCTCTACTGTTGGGCACCGTGACCGAACGGACCCTCGTATTGATCAAGCCCGACGGCGTGGAACGCCAGTTGATTGGCGAGATACTCAGCCGCATCGAGCGCAAAGGTCTCACCATCGCGGCACTGGAACTCAGGACCGTCGGTGATGAGCTGGCTCGCCGGCATTACGCCGAACACGACGGCAAACCCTTTTTCGGGTCGTTGCTGGAATTCATCACGTCGGGACCCGTCGTGGCGGCCGTCGTGGAGGGAACACGCGCGATCCCCGCGTTTCGGCAGCTCGCCGGTGGCACCGATCCGGTGGAGAAGGCCACGCCCGGCACCATCCGGGGCGATTTCGGCCTAGAGACGCAGTTCAACCTGGTGCACGGCTCGGATTCGGCCGAATCGGCCCAGCGCGAGATCGAGCTCTGGTTCCCCGGTATTTAGCGGTATTTGAGCGATCCTAAGTTCGCCCCGCCGCGCGTTTGCGGAGCTCCCACCAAAGGGGCGCGTGAGCCCGTTGAGTGATGTGGGATACTGACTGCGGGTGAACGTCGTCGAACTGGCGGCGGACACCCGAATGAAGACTTCGACAAGCGCGACCATCGCCAGTCCATCGGACTAGAAGGTGCGGCGCAGCATGCCGAGCCCTCATTCAGCACGGCGCCGAGTGGGCTCACCGTGAGTCGCTCGGGGCGAGACCATCACAAGTTCGGGAAAAGTGACCCGAACCCATAGTGAAGTCCTCGCGTGGCCGCGTTGATAGACGACGCGCCCGGGGGCTTGAGGAGAATAAGTGGTAGACCATGCCCCAACTTCAGACCAAGCAAATGAGCCGGCACAGCACGAGGAACTGCCCGACCGCCTGAGGGTTCATTCGCTCGCGCGGACGCTGGGCACCACCAGCAGGCGCGTCCTGGATGCGCTGGCCGCGCTGGACGGACGGATCCGCAGCGCACATTCCAGCGTGGATCATGTCGACGCCGTCCGAGTGCGTGACCTGCTGGCAAACCAACCAAACCAACCGGAGCCGCCGGCAAGCGAGGCTTCTGGCGCCTCCGACGCTTCCGACACCCCGGAGGCGCCCGATTCGCCCACCGAGCCCGAGTCCCGGCTGATGCTCGAGCCGGCAGTCGAGCGACCGCACTACATGCCGCTGTTTGTTGCGCCGCAGCCGGTTGCCAAGCCAGTGCAACCCGAGGTGGACACGACCGACGACGAGGAATCCGTCGACGACGACGACGATGATGCCGCCGACGGCTCTAGTGCGGACGATGACGACGATGACCAGGCGGACCGCCCAGCCAACAAGCGGCGGCGGCGCGGGCGCCGCGGGCGTGGTCGCGGACGCGGCGAACAAAACGGCGCCGAGGGCGACAACGGGAACCAGCCGGGTGACTCCGACTCTCAAGGCGCGGGCGACGGCACCGATTCCGATGAGGACACCGACTCTGACGACGCCGACGACAACGGTGACGACGAGAACGGTTCAGGCGACGGCGCGACCCGCCGTCGCCGCCGTCGCAGGCGGCGCAAATCGGGCGCAGGGGAGGACGGCGAGGACGGTCCGGCACCCGACGATCCGCCCAATACCGTTGTGCACGAGCGCCCGCCACGCAGCGGCGGCAAATCGGGTGACGCTGACTCGGGTTCCAACGAGATCAAGGGCATCGACGGCTCGACGCGGCTGGAAGCCAAACGCCAGCGCCGCCGGGACGGGCGCGACGCCGGCCGGCGCCGCCCACCGGTACTGACCGAGGCCGAATTCCTGGCACGACGCGAGGCCGTCGAGCGGGTGATGGTGGTGCGCGACCGTGTCCGCTCCGAGCCGCCGCATCCCGGCGCGCGGTACACCCAGATCGCGGTGCTCGAGGACGGCATTGTCGTAGAGCATTTCGTGACGTCGGAGGCTTCCGCTTCCCTGGTGGGCAACATCTATCTGGGCATTGTGCAGAACGTGCTGCCGTCGATGGAAGCGGCGTTCGTCGACATCGGTCGCGGCCGCAACGGCGTCCTGTACGCGGGCGAAGTCAATTGGGAGGCCGCCGGTCTGGGCGGGGCCGACCGCAAGATCGAGCAGGCCTTGAAACCCGGCGACTATGTCGTGGTGCAGGTCAGCAAGGACCCGGTCGGGCACAAGGGCGCCCGGTTGACCACGCAGGTGTCGCTGGCCGGCCGCTACCTGGTCTATGTGCCCGGCGCGTCGTCTACCGGCATCAGCCGCAAGCTTCCTGACACCGAACGCCAGCGTCTCAAGGAGATTCTGCGCGAGGTGGTGCCGTCCAACGCGGGCGTCATCATCCGCACCGCGTCCGAGGGCGTCAAAGAAGACGACATCCGCGGCGACGTCAACCGGCTGCAGGAGCGCTGGAACCAGATCGATGCCAAGGCGACCGAGACCAAGAAGAAGGCCGGCGGCGCCGCGGTGGCGCTGTACGAAGAGCCCGACGTATTGGTCAAGGTCATCCGTGACTTGTTCAACGAGGACTTCTCCGGGTTGATCGTGTCCGGGGATGAAGCCTGGACAACGATCAACGACTACGTCAATGCCGTTGCCCCCGACCTGGTTTCAAAGCTGACCAAATACGGTCCGGCCACCGAGGGGGAGGGCCAGTCCGCACCGGACGTCTTCGCGGTGCATCGTATCGATGAACAACTGGCCAAGGCCATGGACCGCAAGGTGTGGCTGCCGTCCGGCGGCACGCTGGTGATCGACCGGACCGAGGCGATGACGGTGGTTGACGTCAACACCGGCAAGTTCACCGGATCAGGCGGCAATCTGGAACAGACGGTCACCAAGAACAACCTCGAGGC
>JAVROZ010000166.1:0-5228 GCA_032162485.1 Mycobacterium sp. | reverse complement strand
GGATCATCGGCCAGCGCTCCGAGCGGTCGCAGGTTGATCTTCTGATTTCCGAAGCAGAGCGCAGTTCTGGACTCGCCAAACCTTTGGCGCGTCACGCCGAGCACTCGTTCGTACCAGCCCGCGGTGGCCTCAACATCGCGGCAGTTCAACACAATATGGTCGAAGCGCTCCACAGTGAATCCCACTTTCGGCCTCCTTGTCGTAAACCGTGCGTCCCTAGTCAAGGTAGTGCGCCGAGGCCTGCGCCGGTTTAGGTGAAGGACGCCGGCATCGCGAGTCAGCCGAGCGTGATCCGCGGACGCTGCGCCCATCGGTGACCGTCTTGCTGGCGCCGACCGAGTCCGCAGAGCAGGAGGCGGATCCGCGTCGAATTCGCATCCATTCCCGAGTCGGGGCTCATCGGCGAACCCACTGAGCCATCGTCGAGCGCGGCGCGACATCATTCCGCGATCAAGTCTGACGGACTGTTCGTCGGATTCCTGTTTGCGGCTACCCACGGCACCGGTTCGCTCAGCAAATTCTCAACTGATTCTTCGCCAGCCCTGTCTTTTGCTCAAGGATATCCATAGCAGCCCACGGGACCCTGGCTACATGACCGAGCCGTTGGGCGGCGAGCCCTTGAGCACGAACCTGATTGAACGGTACCTGTGCACCCGCGGGCGGCGATACTTCCGCGGCCGCCACGACAGCGAGTTTTTCTTCGTCCTCAACACCGACCACCGCTTGCACGTCCATCTCGAGATCCCCGCCCTGCATCCCGACGTGTTCACTATTCGCGTCAATCCCGCATGCTTCTTCTCCGCCGGAGACCACGAAAGCCTGATGGAGTTCGCCGCCACCTGGAACGGGCAGAACCGCGACGTCACCGCGATCGTGCACGGCTCGTCCGACCCGCAGCGCATCGGCGTAACCGCCGAACAGTCACAGTGGATCGGTGAGCGGGTAGCCTTCGGCGATCTCGCGGCATTCGCCGACCGCGCCATCGACGCCGCGATCGACCTGTTCGCCAGGTTGACCCCGGCCGCCGAACTACCGTCGCTCCCCTTGCTCCGAGACGCGGGGTGAGCTGAGCCGCGGGCGGATGGTTTCCCGCCCGGCGCTGAGCGTAATCAGTTATCCGAGCAGACCAACAAGCGACTTGTCCGGCCTCGGCTCACCTATTTTTGCGCGGATGGCGTTCCACGGGTTCGCGTAGCACCCGGGCGCATCGCCGTAGGCCGCACGCCGCTTGAGTAACCGCCGGGCAAGAGGCGCGACCAGCGCCATCGGGTAGCGCCGCCACCCGGTGGCAGCCCGCATTTCCGCAAGCATGTCCGGCCAGCTGTGGTGCTGGAATGACAGCGCCTGCTGGGCGCGGCTGGTGTCCATCCAGTCCGTGACGAACCAGTCGTCGTCGCTGCCGGGGTCACCGGGCCGACCACCGGGCAAGACGTCGCGGAGGCCGCGGGTGGCGGCCAGGGCCGCACCGACCTCCCCCTGCCGCAGTCGATGAGATTCGTCGCCGGCGACCAGAAGAGTTTCACCGGCCACATCGGCGGTTGCCGCCGCGGCGAACGCAGTCGCGACGTCGCGCACGTCGACACTGTGCATGCGGCCGTCGGTCGGCAGCGCGCTCTCGAAGAACAGCGCGTCGAAGGTGAAGGGCATGGCGCTGGGGTCGACGCTCATCACGCCACCGAGGCGCAGTATCACCCACTCCAAATCGGAAAGCCGGACGTGCTGCTCAGCCTCGGCTTTGTGGGCCCCATACAGGTCGGAGGGAGCTACCGGAGCCTCCGCGGTGAGCAACTCGGGGTGGCGGTGCGGATTGCGGGAACCATGCACGGCATTACTGGAGGCTTGGACGAAGCGCGGCGGACGCGGGCTTGACTCCGCGGCACGCAGCAGCGACACCGTGGCGTCGACGTTGACCCGACGCCCCAGTTCGGCCTGCCCGTAGATGACCGGCGGAATCACCGCGGCCAGGTGAATGATCACGGTCGGCTCCGTCTCCGCGAGCAGACCCGCCACCGCGTCCGGATCGGTCAGGTCGGCCCACCGCGCCTCCGCGCCGGCGGGCAGCGACCCGGCCTTCTTGCGCTGCGCCGGGGTGCCGAGATCGGTGGCGACCACACGATGGCCGTCGGCGACCAGCTGGCGCACAGTTTGCGATCCGACGAGCCCAAAACCCCCGGTGACCAGAACTTTCTCGGCCATGTTTTTCCTCTCCTGACCTCGCAAGATGTGCGGTATGCCACACAAAATGATAATGACATTCTCTTAATTAGAGATTAACATATCCACTATGGATGTAGAGAGGCCCCGAGCGGGTAATCCTCATCACAGGCCGGGCATACAAAAATCGGAGAAACCATGAAGGACGTTGCCGCCAAGGACCGAGAGACCGCCAAATGGGATCCCGCGTTCTGCAAGCAAGTTGTCGACACCGTCGCACCCGCGATCAAGCTGTGGCATCGCGCAGAGGTGCGGAACGTCGACAACATCCCGGCAGTTGGCGGGGCTCTGGTGGTGTCCAACCACTCCGGCGGCATGTTCACCCCGGACGTGTTCATCTTGTCGCCGGCGTTCTACCAAGCCTTCGGTTATGACCGGCCCATCTACACCCTGGGCCATTACGGCCTGTTCATGGGCCCGATCGGCGACTGGCTGCGCCGCGTCGGGGTAATCGAGGCAAGTCGAGAGAACGCCGCGGCCGCACTGCACTCGGGTGCGGTGGTCCTGGTGTTTCCCGGCGGCGACTACGACTCTTACCGGCCGACGCTGGGCGCCAACACCGTCGACTTCAACGGACGCACCGGCTACATCAGGACGGCCATCGAAGCCGGCGTGCCAATCGTTCCCACGGTGTCGATCGGCGCCCAAGAAACTCAGCTGTTCCTCACCCGGGGCAACTGGCTGGCCCGCAAGTTGGGCCTGAACAGGTTTCGATCAGACATCCTGCCGGTCAGTTTCGGGTTTCCGTTCGGCCTCAGCGTGTTCTTTCCGCCGAACGTGCCGCTGCCGGCCAAGGTGGTCACCGAGGTGCTCGAGCCGATCGATGTTGTAGCTGAGTTCGGCGAGGATCCTGACATCGCGGAGGTCGACGCCCATGTCCGCGCGGTAATGCAGAGCGCGCTCGACCGGCTGGCCGGTCAGCGCCGACTGCCCATTCTGGGCTAAGAGCGAGGCGCGGCATGAAAAGACTCAATGGCATGGACGCGATGCTGCTCTACAGCGAAACGCCCAACCTGCACACCCACACGTTGAAGGTGACCGTGATCGACGCGTCCGACTGCAACGGTGAGTTCGGCTTCGAGGCTTTCCGTACACATCTGCGCCGCAAACTGCAGGTCCTAGAACCGTTGCGCTACAAGCTGGTTGGTGTTCCGGGGCGGCTCCATCACCCGATGTGGCTGGAAGGCTGCGAGGTCGACCTGGACTACCACCTGCGTCGGATACAGGTCCCTGCGCCCGGCGGTCGCCGCGAACTGGACCAGGTCATCGGCGAGGTAGCCTCCACTCCTCTGGATCGCACCCGACCGCTGTGGGAATTCCACTTCGCCGAAGGACTGGCCGGAAATCAGTTCGCGGTGATCGGCAAGGTGCACCATTCGCTGGCCGACGGGGTTGCATCGGCGAACCTGTTGGCGCGCGCGATGGATCTGACCGACGTGGTCCCGCCCGAAAGCCAGAACGACACCGCTCCGACATCCGCCGGACTGCTGCGCGTAGCCGCACGCGACCATCTTCGGCAAATCACCGAACTGCCGGGGTTGATCAGAACTGCCGTGGTAGGGATGAGCGGGGTGCGTCGCCGCACGCGGGAACGTGGACACCATCCCGACCTTGCGGTCCCCTTCGACGCACCACCGACCTTCCTCAACCACGTGGTGTCACCGCAGCGGCGATTCGCCAGCGCCGCACTGCCTTTGGCTGACGTGAAGGCGACCGCCGCTGAATTGGGCGTCAAGATCAACGACCTCATCCTGGCAATTGCCGCCGGAGGGCTGCGAACGCTGCTGCTGAACTACCAGGGGGCCGCTGATCGCCCGATCATCGCGTCGGTGCCGATAGCAACGGATAAGTCCGACCGCGTCACCGGCAACGAGATCAGCGGTTTGTCGGTGTCGCTGCCCGTGCACATCGCCGATCCCGTTGAGCGGGCGCGACTGGTGGCGCTGGCGACCCGGATCGCCAAGGAAGAACACGAAATCCTCGGCCCACGCCTGTACGGCCGCATGATGAACTACCTGCCGGCCGCGATCGCCCCGGCAGCGTTCCGCTGGTTGGGTCGGCGGCAGGCGCAGAACAAGGTCATGAATGTGGCTGTTTCCAGCGTCATCGGGCCACGTAGGCGTGGCCACTTCGGCGGTGCGCCGGTCAGCGAGATCTACTCGACGGGCGTTTTGTCGCCGGGCGCACCGGTCAACATCACCGTGTGGAGCTATGCAGACAAGTTGGGCATCGCGGTGCTGACCGACGATCAGACGTTCAAAGACGCCCACGACGCGACCGACGCACTGACCGCTGCATTCGATGAATTACGCATCGCGGCAACGCCTTACGCGATTTTGTCGGCCTGATTCGATTCTGGTTCAGGCCGTCAGCACCGCATCGAGCGCCGAATAAAACAGGCCAAGCCCGTCGTCGGATGGACCGGTCAGCGCTTCGATGGCATGTTCGGGGTGTGGCATCAACCCGACGACGCGGCCGTTCGCAGAGCTAATGCCGGCGATGTCGTGCAGCGAGCCGTTGAGGTTGTCGTGGTAGCGGAAGACCACTCGTCCGTCGCCTTCCAGCTGTTCAATGACCTCTTTTGGTGCCACATAGCGGCCTTCGCCGGACTTCAGCGGTATCAATAAGTCGGCATCGTCCTCGAAACGGGAGGTCCACGCGGTCGACGTCGAGGACACGCGCAACCACACGTCGCGGCAGATGAAGTGCAGTCCCACATTGCGGGTCAGTGCGCCCGGCAGCAAACCGGCCTCACACAGCACTTGAAAGCCGTTGCAAATGCCGAGCACCGGCATGCCGCGGCCGGCCGCGGCAACCACCTCGCCCATCACCGGGGCGAACCTGGCGATCGCGCCTGCGCGCAGGTAGTCCCCGTAGGAAAATCCGCCGGGCACCACCACCGCGTCGACGCCCTTGAGGTCGGCGTCCGCATGCCACAGGCTGACCGCCTCGGCGCCCACCTGTCGCGCCGCACGGGCAGCATCCACCTCGTCGAGGGTGCCGGGGATGGTGAT
>JAVROZ010000165.1:0-5941 GCA_032162485.1 Mycobacterium sp. | reverse complement strand
AAAGTCGCCGCGGCCGGTTCGCCGATCAAGGCGGACCTCACCGGTGGGCTGGCCGAGGCCAAACTCGATATGGCGGCGCTGGCTGCCAAGGCGCGCGAAGATCATGGCACGAACGCCGTGGAGAACGGGGCGGACGAGGCGGCCGAGGGCACCATTGCTGCGCTGCCGTCGCCGCCGCGCGGATACACCCCGGCACCGCCGCCGGAATGGGACGACCTCGCCGTCGACCCGGCCGACCTGGTGGTGATCGTCGGCGGCGCCGAGATCGGGCCGTACGGTTCGTCGCGCACCCGCTTCGAGATGGAGGTTGAGAACGAACTTTCGGCCGCCGGTGTTCTCGAGTTGGCCTGGACCACTGGGTTGATTCGCTGGGAGGACGACCCGCAACCGGGTTGGTACGACACGCAATCCGGTGATCTGGTCGACGAAGCCGACCTGATCGAGCGCTATCACGCCGCCGTACTGGAACGCACGGGCATCCGTGAGTTCGTCGACGACGGCGCGATCGCGGCCGACCATGCCTCACCTTTGCTGGTGTCGGTTTTCCTGGATAAGGACTTCACCTTCGTCGTGTCGTCGGAGACCGACGCCCGTGCGTTCGCTGAGTTCGACCCTGAGCACACGGTGGTCCGACCGGTGCCCAACTCGACCGACTGGCAGGTGACTCGCAAGGCGGGCACCGAGATTCGGGTACCCCGAAAGACCAAACTGTCGCGCTTTGTCGGAGCGCAGATTCCGACCGGGTTCGACCCGACGGTGTGGGGGATCAGCCCCGACATGGCCACGTCCATCGACCGGGTGGCGTTGTGGAACATCGTCGCGACTGTCGATGCATTCCTGTCCGCCGGGTTCAGCCCGGCGGAAGTTATGCGATACGTGCACCCGAGCCTGGTCGCCAGCACTCAGGGCACCGGAATGGGCGGCATGACGTCGATGCAGACCATGTACCACGGCAACCTGCTGGGCCGCAATAAACCCAACGACATCCTGCAGGAGGTACTGCCGAATGTTGTTGCCGCACACGTCGTTCAGTCCTACATTGGCAGCTACGGTTCGATGATCCACCCGGTCGCTGCCTGCGCGACCGCGGCGGTCTCCGTCGAAGAGGGCGTCGACAAGATCCGGCTTGGCAAGGCCGAACTGGTCGTGGCCGGCGGACTGGACGACCTGACGCTGGAGGCCGTCATCGGCTTCGGCGACATGGCGGCCACCGCGGACACGAAGATGATGCGCGGCCGCGGCATCGACGATTCGAAGTTCTCCCGCCCCAACGACCGGCGACGGCTTGGATTCGTGGAAGCCCAGGGAGGCGGCACGATCCTGTTGGCTCGTGGCGATCTGGCCCTGAAGATGGGCCTGCCGGTGCTCGCGGTGGTTGCCTACGCGCAGTCCTTCGGCGACGGCGTGCACACCTCGATCCCGGCTCCGGGGCTGGGTGCGCTGGGTGCGGGCCGCGGCGGCAAGGACTCGCCGCTGGCACGCGCGCTGGGCAAGCTCGGTGTGACCGCCGACGACATCGCGGTGATCTCCAAGCACGACACGTCAACGCTGGCGAACGACCCGAACGAAACCGAGTTGCACGAGCGGCTCGCCGACTCGATGGGCCGCTCCGTGGGCGCACCGCTGTTCGTGGTGTCCCAGAAGAGCCTGACCGGACACGCGAAGGGTGGTGCGGCGGTATTCCAGATGATGGGGCTGTGCCAGATGATGCGAGACGGTGTCGTCCCGCCCAACCGCAGCCTGGATTGCGTCGACGACGAGCTGGCCGGTTCGGCGCACTTCGTTTGGCTGCGTGACACGCTGCGCTTGGGCGAGAAGTTCCCGCTCAAGGCCGGGCTGCTGACCAGCCTGGGATTCGGCCACGTGTCGGGTCTCGTCGCATTGGTGCACCCGCAGGCGTTCATCGCGTCGTTGGAGCCCGCACAGCGCGCGGAGTACCAGGCGCGCGCCGACGCTCGTCTGCTGGCCGGGCAGCGCCGCCTGGCCTCGGCAATCGCCGGCGGTGAGCCGATGTACCAGCGGCCGCCGGACCGTCGCTTCGACCACGACTCGCCGGAGAAGCCGCAGGAGGCGTCCATGCTGCTTGATCCGGACGCCCGGTTGGGCGCCAACGGCACCTACTAGGTCGCTGCGGAGTGACTCGGACGTCGTGCCCGGCTCCTCCTCGGTCTGCAGACCGCATCGTCGCCGGGCGGGACTATCCGTTAACCTGGCCACCCATGGGCATCGTCGGAGTCGGGATTGACCTTGTCTCCATTCCGGAATTCGCCGAGCAGGTCGACCAGCCGGGAACGGTGTTCGCCGAGACCTTCACCCCCGGTGAGCGCCGCGACGCCTCCGACAAGAGTTCGTCGGCGGCGCGTCACCTGGCGGCCCGCTGGGCGGCGAAGGAAGCGGTGATCAAGGCGTGGTCCGTCTCGCGGTTTTCGCAGCGGCCCGTATTGCCGGAGGATATCCATCGCGACATCGAGGTGGTCACCGACATGTGGGGCAGACCTCGGGTGCGGTTGAGTGGCGAGATCGCCAAGCATCTGGCCGATGTGACGATTCACGTGTCGCTCACCCACGAAGCGGATACCGCGGCCGCGGTGGCCATTCTCGAAACCAGTTAGCCCGCTGGGGTCTCGGCGCGGACGGTTGCCAGGCTGCGGGCGTACCCGGCGCCCATGCCCAGCAGCACCAGACCCACGATGATGAACGCGGCCACCCGGAAGATGCCGTCCAGCGTGGCCAGATCGAACAGGAACAGCTTGGCGGTGGCCGCTCCGGTGAGCGCCAATCCGGCGGTGATCGGCTCGGTGGTACGTTCCCGGCCGCCCTGGCGCAGCGCATAGACGAACAAACCGGCCGCCATGCCGATCCAGCAGATGGTGGCGGCCATGTGGCCGGCCAGGAACCCGCCGTTCTTGCCGCCGATCAGGACACCAGCGGTCACCGTGAATGCGGTGACAGCGTAGACCACCAGCACCGACGCCGCCGCGGCCAGCAGCCGCATGACGTCCGGATTCTGCTGGCCGACAGCCGTTGAGGTATACGCCCGCGCGATTACTACCGCGAATGCAATGACGAGCAGGCTCGCGGCCAAGGTGGACACCGCGACCGAAGTCGGCATCGTTGTTGCCCGCACCAGCGCGGGCAGCGGTGCGTAGTGGTAGAAAAGGCCGACACCGATGATTCCGAATCCCGCTGCGCTCCAACGTGCTACGACATCGTGGCGACCCGCGATGGCGATGACGACGGCCAGCCCCAGCAGCACTGGGCCCTCGACGTAGCCGGCGAATGCGACGGTGAGGGCGACCAGCGCCGCGATCGCTGACCAGGCCGACCAGATCTGCATGATGATGCGGGGGTAGCTGCCCAGGAGTGCGACGGTCAGCATGCCGGCGGCCAGTGCGCCGGCCAGTATCGCTGCCAGGGTGCGATCGACGCCGATTGCGCAGGCAAGCACCGGCAGGGTGCCGGCCGTAGTCAGCAGCGCCAGCGCGGTCGCATTCTTGGTGGCCGGCAGCAGAATCAGGCCGCCGGCGATGGCCAGCAGTGCGGCCACCGCGCAGGCGCCGCCGAGCAGCCAGGCGTTGTCGTGCCGGTTGACCGCCGCCAGTGCCAGCAACAGCGGCAGCGTGGTCGCCGCGATTCGGGCGGCGTGCATCCCGGTCCAGTCCTTGCCCAGTTGTACCGGCAGAGCGGCGGCCGAGAGCGCGAGCATGAAGCTGACGAGCAGCAGATCCACGCCGTGGGTGAGCACCGGCGCCAAACCGATGAGCGGCACCAACACCAGCAGTGCCAGATGCTCGGAGTCCCAGCGCCGGGCCAGGGCCAGCCCCGCTCCGCCGACCATGGCGGCCACGATCAGCCCGACCGGTGCCGGCACCCACTGGTAGATCGTCACGACCGCGATGACGTCCAGGTAGGCGGTGGCAATACCGGTGGCGGCCAACGCAATCGCCCCGATCCGGCCGCCGGGCCGACCCCGCAGCCGGGCGGCCACACCGACCAGGGCCATCGCCAGGGCGCTGCCTCCGGCCACCCGGATCTCCGGTCGGAGTAACCCGGCCTGCGCGGCCAACACGAGCAGCAGCACTACGCCGATCAGCGTTACGCCCACCCCCGCGACGGCGAGCACCTTGCCGATCCAGCCGAATTCGGCTTTGCCTGTATCGGATTCGGGACGCGGAGCCGCCGAGGGCGCGGGACGTGCGGGCTTGGGGGGCTGTGGCCGGGGAACCTGCTGACGTGGCGGGCGTGGCGGGCGCTGGGGCCGCGGTGCCGCCGCCGCGGGCGTCCAGTACTGCCAATAGGCCTGCCAGTACGGATCCACCTGCTGCGCGGGAGTCGCATATGGCGGCGCGACAGGCGGTGGCGCCGCGGCCGCCGGCACGGTGGGGGTCACCGGGGGCGGCGCGGGGGTCGGGGGTTGCGCGGCGGACTCAGAAAACAGGTTGTTCAACTGGCTGAGCTCGCCGGATACTCGAGACATCTGACGGGCCAGCGTGTCGAACTCGTTCGACAGCCGACTGATTACAGCCTGGTGCGATTCGGTCATGGTGTCCCACCCTGCCGCCGGATGGCGCGAGCCGGATGAGTAGGACTACGCAACTCGGGCTATTGGTCGAGCCCGTGCTCGATGGCGTAACGCGTCAACTCCACCCTGTTGGCGACTTGCAGCTTGCGAAACGTCGCCTGCACGTGGTTCTCCACTGTCCGGTGGCTCAGTGAGAGCTTTTCGGCAATCTGCCTGGCGGACAACCCTTTCGCGACAAACCGCAATACCTCGGTCTCTCGCTCGGTGAGGCTGGGGGTGGCAGGACCCGAACTCGGGTCCTGCGCGATGCGGCGGTATTCGCCCAGCACCAGCCCGGCCAGACTGGGGGTGAACACGGCCCGACCGGCCGCGGTTGCCCGCACGGCCTCTGCCAGTTCGGCTTTGGATGCGCTCTTGACCAGGTATCCGGTCGCCCCCGCCTTGACCGCCTCCAGCACGTCTTCGCGTTCGTCGGAGGCTGACAGCACCAGTACCCGGGTCGACGGCGAGACCTCGAGCACTTCCGTCGTCGCCTGAACACCGTCACCGTCGCCCAGGCGCATATCCATCACCACCACGTCCGGTTTGACCACGGCGGCCCGGCGTCGCGCCGCAGCCACGCCCTCCGCGGTGGCGACGACGTTGAAACCGTCGTCGGCGAGGTCGCGGGCGACCGCGTCGCGCCAGATGGGGTGGTCATCGACGACCATCACTGTAGGTTCGGTCGGTTCAGTCATGATTTTTGGCCCTCCGGCGCGGCACGCTCAGCTCCCATTCGGTTCCCTCCCCGGCCTTGGTGTGCAGTTCTGCGCTGCCGCCCATCGACATCAACCGTCCCACAATCGACTTCGAGATGCCGACGTGTCCCTGACCGGCCGCTTCCTCGAGTCGGCCGGGGGCGATGCCCGCACCATCATCGCGGATGCTCACCGTGACCGATTCGCCCAGGTCCTCCAGCAGGACGAAGGCACGGGCGGCGGGCCCGGCGTGCGCGTGCACGTTGTCCAGGGCGTTGCCGACCGCGGCATCGAGTTCGGTGGCATCGTCGTTTTTCATGAGCACCGGGGTGCCCGGCAGGCTCATCGACACGCGATCGGCCTCACGGCGGCGCAGCAGCGCGCGCAGGTCGATCGTCTTGCTGGAGTCGGCATCGCTTTCCATCTCGGTGGAGGTCACCCAACTGCGCAGCGCCCGTTCCTGTTCGCCCGCGAGCGTCGCGAGTTCGGATGTGGCGCCACCGATTTCGTGTCCGCGTTTGGCGACCAGCGCGAGCACCTGAATGACACCGTCATGAACTTGACGGGATAACCGCTCACGCTCTTCGAGCGCGGCCGCCAGGCGGGCCGCTCGCTGCAACTCGTCGTGGGCGCGCCGGGCGGTCCGAGCCGCCAGCCCCACCGCCAGGCCGACCGCCAACTC
>JAVROZ010000164.1:0-4165 GCA_032162485.1 Mycobacterium sp. | reverse complement strand
CCGGCTCGTTCGGAGTACATGGTCAGCTTGGTCTTGGACGTGAAGTCGCCGCGAAACTGCCCGTACACCAAAGCCATCACCAGCAGAAACACGAGCAGAAAGGCCGCACCTACCCACTTGTACGGTGGGCTCTTGACCTTGTTGACCTTGCCTGGACCCGTCATTGCGCTACACCGTAAGTGCGAAGTTGGGGTTGACGCCGTAGAGCGCCAACGCGGCGGACAGGACAACGATCTGGACCGATACCAACGACAACCGCATCGACCGGCCGACAGCCTCACCGACGCCGACGGGCCCGCCGCTGGCGTTGAACCCGTAATAGCAGTGGGTCACCATCACGATCAGCGCGATGATGATCGCCTCCAGGAACGACCAGAACACATCGTCGGGACGCAGGAACGTGCGGAAGTAGTGCTCGTAGGTGCCGGTCGACTGCCCATATAGCGTGGTGGTGACGATCTGCGGGGACAAAAACGACATGATCATCGCCAGCGCGTACAGCGGGATGATCACCACCAGCCCGGCCACGATCCGGGTGGAGGTCAGATACGAGATCGACTTGATGCCCTTCACCTCTAGGGCGTCGATCTCCTCACTGATGCGCATCGCACCCAGCTCCGCGGTGGCCCCGGCACCGACCGTGGCCGCCAGCGCGATACCGGTCACCACCGGACCCGCGATACGGACATTGATCAGCGCGGAGAAGAACCCGGTGAACGCCTCGACACCGATGTTGCCCAACGACGCGAAACCCTGGATGGCCACCAACGAACTACCGGACAACGTCACGAAGCCCACGATCGCGGCGGTGCCACCGATGACCGCCATCGCACCGGTGCCCATGCCGATCTGGGCGATCAGCCGCAGCGTCTCCTTGCGGTAGAAGTGGATCGCATGCGGAATCTGGCCGAGGCTCTGCAAGATGAACCAGGCCAGCTCACCCGTCGTGCCCAATCCCCGCCCAGCCGCACCCGCGTATTTGTTGAGGTTGGCAATCGCCCGTGGGAACCGGGCGCGCACCACTGTTCCGGCGGACATGTCAGCGTCCCGTCCCGAATCGAACACCGATCGTGGTCAAGATGACGTTGACGGCGTACAAGGCGACCACACACAGCACCACCGTCTCGTTGACAGCGGTACCCAGCCCCTTCGAGCCGCCGCTCACCGTCAACCCGCGATAGCAGCCGACCAGGCCCGCGATCAATCCGAACGTCGCCGCCTTGACCATCGCGATGACCACCTCCGGCAGGCCGGTGATCGTGGTCAGCGTGGCCAGGTAGGCGCCACCGGACACGTTCTGCAGATAGACACCGAACAGGTAACCGCCGACCAGGCCGACGGTGATCACCAACGCGTTGAGCAGCGTGGCGATGACGGTCGCGGCGATCACCCTAGGCACCACCAGTCGGTGGATGGGGTCGATGCCGAGCACCTCCATCGCGTCGATCTCTTCACGGATGGTGCGGGCACCCAGGTCGGCGCAAATGGCCGTGGAGCCGGCGCCGGCCACCACGAGCACGGTGGTCAGCGGACCAAGCTGGGTGACCGCGCCGATCGCTGCGCCCGCCCCGGAAAGGTCAGCGGCACCGAATTGGGCGAGCAGCACGTTGAGGGTGAAGATCAGCAGCACGGTCAGCGGGATCGAGACCATGATGGTCGGCAAAATCGCGACTCTCATGATGAACCAGCACTGGTCGATCAGCTCCCGCCACTGGAACGGCCGCCGGAACAACGCCCGACCGGTCAGCACGCACATCCGGAAGAACCCGCCGATCAATGTCAGCGGTTTGTCGAGCTGATCACGAACGTAGCCCACCAGGTGCGGACGCGAGGATGTCGTCACGATTTCCCCTTCACGGGAGGGCCGCTCGTGTGCAGGCGCTGCGGCGAATCTTGTCGCACGCCTCCTCCTTGCCCCGACCCTAAATGTGTGACTAATGGCTCCCTACCCGCAGGTAGTAACGGAGACCACAGGAATGTACCCGATGGTCGCCCACGTGTGTATAGCAACTCGGCTATTGACATTCCGTCAGCACCTAGCAAACATTCTCGTCCCGTCAGCTTTCCCATCATGTGGCAGAATCCTTTGACGCAGAATGCCTTTCGGAGTCACCGTGGGCTCCGTAGCGCAATCTCAGTTCAGTTTTGAGAACCTTCCCAGCGGGGTTGCGCGGCAATGCGTCGACAATCTCGAGCGCCTTGGGATGCTTGTAGCGCGCAAGCCGTTCGGTCAGGTACTCACCTAGCTCTTCGATCCGAAGGGGTCCATCCGTTACAGCGGCGACCGCGATTGGCACCTCGCCCCATCTCCCGTCCGTCCGGCCGATGACCGCGACTTCGACGATGCGGGGGTGACTGGCCAGAACGTTCTCCACCTCGGCGCAGTAGATGTTCTCTCCACCGGAGATGATCATGTCCTTCTTGCGGTCGACCACCCAGACGTAGCCGTCCTCGTCCATCCGGACCAGGTCGCCGGAATGGACCCAACCGCCGGCGAAGGCCTCCGCGGTGGCCCCCGGGTTGTTCCAGTAGCCACTCATCAAGGTCGGTGCGCGGTAGACGATTTCGCCCACCTCGCCGACGGGCACGTCGTTCATCTCGTCGTCGACGACGCGGGCGGCGACGGTTGGTATCACCCTGCCGACCGATCCGCGCTTGCGGATCGCATCGTCGCCGAGCAGCATGCACGTGACCGGCGACATCTCGGTCTGGCCGAATGCGGCCAGGATCTGGGTGCCCGGGAAGATCTCAGACATCTGCCGCAGCAACACATCCGGCGCCGGAGCGGCACCCCACGACATGACCCGCAGTCGCAAATCACGCGGCTTTGCCTGCTGTGCTGCGCACACCGCCTGCCACTGCGCGGGAACCAGGAATATGCCGGTGACCTTCTCGGCTTCCAATACGTCGAGCAGTTGCCCCGGGTCGAACGCGCCCAGCGGATAGATGACCGTCGGGAGGCCGAGCAGTATCCCGCTGAGCAGGTTGCCGATTCCGGCGATGTGGAACAACGGGACACCGATGAAGCCGACGTCGTTATTGAGATCGACACCGCTGGTGTAGAGCATGGTCATGGTCTGACCGGTCAGGTTGGCGTGGGTGAGCACGGCGCCCTTGGGTCGCCCGGTGGTGCCCGAGGTGTACATGATCAGGGCCGGCGAGTCATTCGGGATGTCAATCGGCTCGGGCAAATCGCCCGGCTCATTCATCAGGTCTTCATAGAAAAGGACAGTGTCGTCGGCGGCGTCGCACGACACGTTTCCCGCCGCATTTCCGGCTATCAAAACCGTGTCCAGCAGGGGCGCGATGTCGCGAACACCGATGGCCACCGGAGCCAGGACGGCCTCGGTGATGATCACCCGGGCTCCGCTGTCCTCCACCAGGAAGGCGATTTCGGTGGGGGTGAGCCGGAAGTTGAGTGGGACGGCGATCGCCCCGAGCATGTTGGCGGCGAGCACCGACTCGACGAATTCGGTGCGGTTGAGCATCAAGACCATGACCCGATCGCCAAACCCGACCCCGCGGCGGGTCAGCGCACCGGCCAGCGCCGCGACTCGTTGCTGCAGCTCAGTCCAGGTCAAAGTGCGCCCGAGGAATCGCAGCGCCGGTACCTGCGGCTGCATCATCGCGTGCCGCGCGAGTTGATTGACCCAGTTCTGCCGCCGAGCAAGATAGGGCTGCTCGACTGCGGGGGCTTGGGCGTCGCCACCTGCTCTAGTCAGGTGGCTGGCCAGTTGGGCGGTCAACTAACGTCCCTTCACTGCCTTTGTTCACATGGGCACCGCTTGCGTCACGCTGATATTTGATAAAACATGTGTTGTCTGGGTCACATTAACGGCCCACGAAGTCCTTAACAAGAGCTGAGCGACGACCCGATAAGCCGCTGAAAGGCCTGGCAGGCCACGTGAACGCACCTTTATCGGCCGCACCGGACCGGAAGCCCCGGAAGCGCCGACCGATGCGCCGGGCGCAGTTGTCCGACGAGGTGGCAGGCCATCTGCGGACGGCGATCATGTCTGGGACGTTGCGCGCTGGAACGTTCATCCGGCTCGACGAGACCGCCGCCGAGCTCGGTGTCAGCATCACCCCGGTGCGCGAGGCACTGCTGAAGTTGCGCGGTGAGGGCATGGTGCAGCTCGAGCCGCATCGCGGTCACGTGGTGCTG
>JAVROZ010000163.1:0-3232 GCA_032162485.1 Mycobacterium sp. | reverse complement strand
TGCCCCAACAGATTCAGTTCCTGGACTGCCGGCCTCGCTCTGAGCAGGTCGCGCGCGCGTGGCTTCGGGCCCTGGATTACGTGATCACCAGTTTTGAATCGGCAGACACCGCACAGCAGCCGCTGATTGTCGCTGCCGGAGCCCAGTTACTGGGTGCCGCTGCGCTTGAATGCTTCTCGTCCAACGTCAATGCCGATCAGGCACTGCTGAGCAGCCCGTCGGTTCCACCGGTCTTGAAGAGTGCGGTCTCATTCATTCGTCGACACGCCGGACACGGCATCGGCGTCAACGACGTCGCCACCGCGGTGCGCCTGACCCCACGAGCGGTGCAATATCTGTTTCGCCAGCACCTGGACACCACACCCACCGAGTTTTTGCGACGCGTGCGGTTACATCACGCCCATCAGGACCTGATCAACAGCGATCGCTCCAATAACACCGTTAGCGAAGTCGCCCTACGTTGGGGCTTCGCCCATACCGGCCGGTTCGCGGCGCTCTACCGCCTCACCTATGGGCAAAGCCCGCACACCACTCTGCAGCAATGAGTTAAGCCCCGCCCCAAGGGTTCGAAGCAGGCGGTCGACCCTGTCGGCCGCGTTGTCGGCGCGCACCTCAGGCGAGGTGATCTCGGAGACGACGCCCTCGGCGATGGTTCGCAGCTTGACATTTGAGTCTTGGGACAGCTTGACCAGCAGGTCGAACGCCGACTCGGCGCCGACTCCATACCGCAGCATCAGAACGCCCATGGCCTGATTGATCACGGCCCGTCGCGAGTCGACAGCTGACAGCGCGTCGCTCAGGTTCCTTTGCAGGTCGGCATCGAACTGGTCGGTGATGTCTACGAAGAATCCGCCAATGCTCGTCAAGCGTCCGTCAGGCCCACAGACCCGGTCCCCGACGACGACCACGACATGCTCGTCACCGCGGGTATCGATGATCCGGTGCCGACTGCTGAACGCGGCGCCGTGCCGAAACACCTGCTCAATCACTTCTGCGACTGTCGGTTTGTCGTCAGGATGCTTGTGTTTGAGCAGCAATTGACTGGTCGGCGTCACGGTGCCCGGTTCATAGCCGTGCATCCGGGCGACCTCGTCCGACCACTCCCACCGGTCCTCACGGATCAGGTAGCGGAACGTCCCCACCGAGGGCCACCGGCGGCCCCTTTTCCGCCGCGAATCTGCACACATCGGCACCATGGTATTCCGACTTGCCCGTCCGGAAGCCGTTTTGGCGAGGACCAGATTCGCATTCCGGACAATAAGGCCACTGACCGCAAGAGCGCTTTCAGCCCACTTGTCAGCAGCCGCTCACGCGGTCTTGGCCAGCGCCGATGACCCCCGTACGTCGCCGGTTTTGGCGACGCGGTGGATCAGCGCACGGGTAGCCTTCTCCAGAATCAGCTGTGCTTGCGGGCGGGGGCTACGTTCGGCTCGCCGCACCGCGGCCGCGATCGTCAGGCCCTGCCGGTAACCCCCGACCAGCCGGGGGTCCACATAGGAACCGCGCGCCACCGCCGGGGTATTGCCCAGTTCTTCGGCGACCTCTCGCATTACCGCCGCCTCGACTCGTTTGGCCACCCGCTGCGATACCGGCGGGTCCGCGTCGGCGAACGCGACAGCCCCCAACACGGTGCCATGCCACGTCCGTAGGTCTTTAACGCTGTACTCATCGCCGACCAGTTCCTTGAACCGCGAATTGAGGTCGTCGGCCCGAACTTCGACCCAATCGGACGCGTTGCGACACATCAACAGTCGCTCGCTATGGTCGGTTCTGCGCAGCAGCGCCCGCACCGCCCGGACAACTTCGGGGTCCTCGACTTCGTACCTGCGTCGCACCCCGCTCTTGGCCGGGTAGTCGAATGACACCGCATCGCGACGCACCGTCACGTGCTCACACAGCAGGGTGGCGAGCCCGTATGACTCATTTTCCTCCGCGTACTGCTCGCCGCCGGCGCGGAAATAGCCGAGGTCGACTAGATGGAGACCCAGTGCCAGCACTCGATCCCGGGTGAGGCCTCGTTCCGCGAGGTCACGCGCGATTCGCTCGCGATATGCGGGCAATCCTTTGGACAACTCGAGCACACGATCGAACTTCTCCTCGGCACGCTCCTGCTGCCAGTTCTGGTGGTACAGATACTGGCGGCGCCCCGCCGCGTCGGTGCCGACGGCCTGAATGTGGCCGTTGGCGAACGGCGAGATCCATACCTTCTTCCACGCTGGCGGGATCACCAGATCCTTGATCCGCTGAATCGTGTCCTCATCCGTCAGCAGGTCGCCTTCCGGGCCGTAGTACGCAAAACCTTTGCCCCGGCGCTTGCGCCCGATCCCAGGCTTGCTCAGCACACTGCGGCGCAGCCGCATCTCAGTCCTCCGCTGTCCCCGACTCGAGTCGGCTGAACGCTGAATTGCCCGCGCGGCCAACGGTTACACCTGGGGTGCCGTGACTTCTGTTAGCTCTCGGGCACATCCCGGCTGCGCAGCAAGAGCGGCACCAACAGCCAGGAGACGGCAAAAAGCACCAGCGCACATGCACCGGCGACAATCCCGGCGGTGCTTCCGGCCACCGAATCGAAGATGATCACCGTCACCCCGGTCAACGCAAGGCCCAGGAGAAGCAGTCCCCC
This sequence comes from Mycobacterium sp., assembly GCA_032162485.1. Lineage (GTDB taxonomy): Bacteria > Actinomycetota > Actinomycetes > Mycobacteriales > Mycobacteriaceae > Mycobacterium. Next base: position 609 of record JAVROZ010000163.1, on the reverse strand, counting down.
ATACGCACACCGGTGGGCCGCCGACACCAACACCGACAGCCGATGACGTCTGAATAGCAACCGGTGTAAGCCGACCGGAGCGATCAAGAACACCGTGGCGGCCACCGAGCAGCCCACCGTCACCAAGTACACCGCCCGCATATCGTGACCAAGAAGGTCGAAGCGGGTTTGGAACGGCAAGGTCAGTAGAAATCCGGTCAGGAGTTGCACGCCCGTCTGCACCACCCGCAGTTCCTGCAGCAGGCTGTTCCAGTTTCGGTCGAGCCGCTCGAGACTGGTCTCCCCGCGCTCGCGGCGATCCCACTGCTGATCTCGTTCCGGATGATCGACATCCATGCGGTGATCATCGCATTCGCCCGAAGCGGCGCCGCGCGTTGCCCTTGAATACCAACGACCCGCCACATCGTTGTGGCGGGTCGTTGGCTCCGGAAAAAATTAGCCAGCCATGAACTCGTGGTAGGCCGATTCCAGATTCGGCGGCAGCGCCGTGACGTTGCACTGACGTTCGGTGTCTCCGATGGGCGCAAGGATTCCGCGCAGGTCGTAGTACTCGTTGGAATGCGCGGTGAAGTAACCCCGAATGTTGGCGGCGGCTTCGCCACGCGGCTG
>JAVROZ010000162.1:0-2738 GCA_032162485.1 Mycobacterium sp. | reverse complement strand
GCGTCACAGTCCGTTTCCCCCGGGGTTGCCCGCCGGAACGACCCGGGCGCCCTGCACCGGTCCGCATGCGACGCGTACCGTCCGGCAGACGCCCGCTCCTGCCAGCACAGTTCCCACGTCGACCGCCGAAGCCGCAGTCGTGCACAAGAACGCACATGTCGGCCCGGAGCCGGACACGACGCCGGCCAGCGCCCCCGCCTCGATACCGGCACGCAACGTCCGGCGTAGCGAGGGATCGAGGCTGATTGCTGCCACCTGCAGGTCATTGCCCAGCAACGGCGCCAGTTGATGGGGATCACCTGCGGCCAGCGCCGTGAGAAGGGGTTCCTGATCCTCGAGGCGGGACGGATCGCCGAGTTCGCGCAACCGGTCGATCTCGGCGAACACCGCGCCCGAGGAGAGTCCGCCGGAGGAGAACGCGAGTACCCAGTGGAAGGTGTTGCGGGCCAGCACGGTCGCGAGCTCCTCACCGCGGCCGGTGCCGAGCGCGGTACCGCCGTGCAGAGCGAACGGCACGTCGCTGCCGAGCCGCGCGGCCAGCGTGTGCAGATCTCGGCGGGGCACACCGATCTCCCAGAGGCTGTTGATGCCCACCAGCACCGCGGCCGCGTCAGCGCTGCCGCCTGCCATGCCGCCAGCGACCGGAATGGACTTCTCGATCGAGATCTCCACATCGGGTGAGCGACCGACATGGTCGGCGATCAGCTCCGCGGCCCGCCAGGCGATGTTCGTTTCGTCGGTGGGCAGCGTGTCAGCGCCCTCGCCGGTGATCTCCACCGAGAGCATGTCGGCGTTGCGCACGGTCACTTCGTCCAGCAGGGAGACCGCATGAAACACCGTGGTCAGCTCGTGGTAGCCGTCGTCCCGCCGATCGCCGACTGCCAGGTAAAGGTTCACCTTGCCGGGCACCCGGACGGTGACAGAACCGCTGGCAACCCACTCGGGTGCGGTGCTGCCGTCGGACACCGAACGAGACTAACGCCCGTCATCCGCATTGCACCGGCTGGCAGCGCTTACCTGATGAGATCGACTGGCTCCGACCGCGCCGCCGATTCCGTCCGAGTCGTTGACTACATCCTTCACGCCATCAACCCGAAGGCGACGGAATACGCCGCCATGTTCTCAAGGCCGCCGGACGTCACCGGCGGGTGAATCGGGATCGTGCAGGAAATCCGAGGGCCCCTCGTGGACGTTGGTGATCACGTTTGACGACTCGTCATCGGTCGTGCGGATGTAGAACCGCCTGTCGGCGGGCGGGTTGAGCGCAAACAGCCCCTCCGTCGCCTCGTCCAGTTGCGCGAACCACTTGACGAATTCGACTTCCTCGAGGCTCCCGTCGTCGCGTGCGTTCGCGATGACGCGCCACTGAAGCCGGACCGCCTGCGCCAGACAGTCGAGCCGGGCGTCGGAATCGCTTTGTTCCAGGCCGGTTGCAGGCCGGTCACGGGCGAAGAGCTGGTCCGCCGTTACCGGGGGAATGCCGTGCATCGGAAGGATTACATTCACGGTGGGCATCGCTAACCACCTTTCTCTGGCTACCGGAGATGTGTAGCAAAGAACGCTCTCGACGCGGCGGGTTTCCGGTCGCCTCGGCCCCCGCATCGCCACCCGTCGTGGCGGATCTGAAACCGCCTCTCCTACGCTGGCACTGTGCTACGCCCCGGACAGGCGTTCGAGGGCTACCTGGTCGAGGACGCGCTCGGCCACGGGGGCTCTGCGACGGTTTATCGGGCGCAGTCCGCGCACACCGGCCGGCTCGTCGCTTTGAAGGTGCTGAATCCAGACCATCGGGGAGCCGACGAATCGGCTCGGCTGAAACGAGAATTCGATCTCGCGCAGCGGGCGAGCCATCCGCATGTGGTGGACGTGTACAGGCGCGGCGCGGTCTGGCTCACAATGCAGCTAATCGACGGCGGCACGGTGACCTCGCTCAGCCTGATCGACACCAAGCTCACCGCCGTGGCACAGATCGCGGCAGCGCTCGACCATGCCCACAAGTTCGGTGTGGTGCACTGTGATGTCAAACCAACCAATATTCTTGTCCACAAAGACTTTTCACAAGGCGGTGCGGTACTCATCGACTTCGGCGTCGCGTACGCCGTCAGCGAGGACAACAGAAAGGCCGCACGGACATTACTGGGGTCGCTGCCCTATCTTGCGCCCGAGATGCTGCGGGGACATGCCCCGTCGGCAGCCACCGATGAGTATGCGCTGGCCTGCACCACGGTCGAATTGGTCACGGGCCGAACGCCGTTCGTCGCGCGCACGGCCGCAGGCCTCATCGACCATCAGCTTCACGAGCCGCCGCCGTATCTGTCGCGCACATTCCGCTGGCTGCCGCGGGGATTCGACGGAGTGCTGGGCAAGGGGCTGGCGAAGGATCCGGAACTCCGCTATCCGACGTGCAGCGAGTTCGCGGCGGCGGTCGCGCGCGTGTTCTCGCACTGATGAGCGCTTGCGCGAAGAAGAGACAGCACTGATGACGAGACGCGATGCTAACCCGCTGGCTGCGGCTCCCAGTCGCCTGAACGCTCAAGCAGTCGCACGAAGTCCGCGACAGTCAGCGTCTCACCACGCCGCGCCGGGTCGATGCTGGCAGCCAACAGCCGCCGGGCCGACTCGTTGCCGGAACCGGCCCACTGCGCGAACGCGTTGCGCGCGGTCTTGCGGCGTTGCCCGAACGCGATGTCGACCAGTCCGAAAACCCGTTGCCGGAATGCCTCGTCCGTAGGCCAGGG
>JAVROZ010000161.1:0-3034 GCA_032162485.1 Mycobacterium sp. | reverse complement strand
TCACGCTTGCTGATCAGCATCGGCACGAGCACGAATAACCACAGCACCACAAGCGATATCCACAATAAGGACTGCGGGATGCTTGGCATGATGACCTGCTCTCTTCGGTTCCGATCCCCGCGAGGCTTCATCTACGGCCTGCGCGGCCCGGTCACTGCGACCAGGGCAATTACACACCTGTAATTTCTCTTTTCCAAGCATCACACGCCACATATGTCACGTGAGCCACATTTTTATTTCGGTTTTCTCAAGACGGCGCGTTCGGGTGCGGCCAGCTAGGCGACAAGGAGCGAAAAGGAACGAACGATCAGACGAAGCTGGCACGCCCCGCGCGGACCAGCGTTGATACCACCGATCCGTAGACCTCTTCGGAGGTCAACCCCACCAGTAGATGGTCGCGCCAGCCGCGGTCGACCTCGAGGTAACGTCGCAACAGCCCCTCTTCGCGAAATCCGACCTTGGCCAGCACAGCGCGGCTGGCCGCATTCTCCGGGCGCACCGTGGCCTCGACCCGGTGCAGCATCACCGGACCGAAGCAGTGATCCAGGCCCAGCGCCACAGCTCCGGTGGCAACCCCGCCGCCGTTCGACGCACTCGACACCCAGTAGCCGATCCAGGCCGATCGCAGCGCCCCGTGCGTGACATTCCCAATGGTCAACTGTCCACAGAACTGGCCGTTCAGCTCGATCGCATAGGGCAGCATCCGGCCCTTGCGGGCTTCCGCACGCAGTCCCGAACACACCGCCGGCCAAGCGGCAACTGTGTGCCGGATCGTCCAGTCGCCGTCGGCGCTGGGTTCCCAGGGCTCGAGATGCGCACGGTCAGCCAGCCGGATTCGGCTCCACTGTGCGCCGTCACGCATCCGCACCGCGCGCAGCCGAATTACCCCCGCCGCGACCCGCAGCGGTCCTACCGTCATCGGCCACCCCGGATGCCGGGAACTGGATCGCAACAGCTTCACGGGACTGAACGCGCTCAGCCGTGCTGAGCCAGGAAGGCGACGTCGACAATCTCACCGGTGCGAATCTGCTCAGCCCCACTGGGAACGACGACCAGACAGTTGGCCTCGGCAAGTGTGGCCAGCAGATGGGAGGAAGCCCCCGGCGCACCGCCCAAGGCCTGCACCAGGTATTCACCGCTCTCCTGGTCCCGCATCAGCTGACCGCGCAAGAAGCCCTTGCGCCCGGCCACCGACGCGATGGGCGACAATGTGCGCGCCTGGACTATTCGGCGCATCGGATGCCGTTTGCCCAGCGACAAGCGGATCAGCGGCCGGACCATCACTTCGAAAACCACCAACGCGCTGACTGGATTGGCTGGCAGCAGAAATGTCGGGACGCCGTCACGGCCGAGCTGGCCGAAGCCCTGGACGGATCCGGGATGCATGGCCACCCGGACCACTTCCATGTCACCCAGCTCAGACAGCACCGCACGAACCGCCTCGGCCGCCGCACCGCCGACCCCTCCGGCGATTACCAGAACCTCGGCCCGGTTGAGCTGGCCCGCCACGGTCTCGCCGAGTTCCGTGGGGTTGTTGCTGACGATGCCGACACGGTTCACCTCCGCACCGGCATCGCGGGCGGCCGCCGCCAGGGCGTAGGAGTTGACGTCGTAGACCTGCCCGTTGCCGGGGTTGCGCGAGATATCGATCAGCTCGCCGCCCACGGCCATTACCGACACCCGCGGGCGTGGGTGCACCAGCACCCGTTCCCGGCCGACCGCGGCCAGCAACCCCACTTGCGCGGCGCCGATGATCGTTCCGGAGCGCACGGCCACATCACCGGGCTGCACATCGTCACCGGCGCGTCGTACATAGGCACCCGACGGCGCCCCGCGCAGAATCCGCACCCGGTTCATGCCGCCGTCGGTCCAGCGCAGCGGCAGCACCGCGTCGGCCAATGTCGGCAGCGGCGCGCCGGTCTGCACCCGGGCCGCCTGGCGCGGCTGCAACCGGCTGGGTGTGCGCGTACCGGCGTCGATGGTTCCCATCACCGGCAGGGTCACTACGTCGCGACCTTCGACACCGCCATCCTCGGCGACTGCTTCGACGGCTTCCAAGGTGGCGGGATCGCCGATACCGAGAACGTCGACGCTGCGCACCGCATAACCATCGATGGCGGCCTGATCAAAACCCGGTAGTGGGCGCTCGGTTATGACTTCTTCGGCACATAACAAGCCTTGCGCCTCGGCGATGGCAACTTTGATCGGCCTTGGGGCTACCGCGGCTGCCGATATCCGTGCCTGTTGCTCCTCCACAGAACGCACAGTGCGCCTTCCTGCCGTCCAGCCAGGCGAACTGGGCCCTTACGCCGGATTGCCGGCTACTGCTCGGTAAGGCCCAATCGCGCTACCAACCACCGCCGCAGTTCCGGGCCGTAGTCGTCACGATCCAATGCAAAGTCAACCGCAGCCTTGAGGTACCCGCCGGGATTTCCCAAGTCGTGTCGGGATCCGCGATGCACGACGACGTGCACCGGATGGCCCTCGGAAATCAGTAGCGCGATGGCATCGGTGAGCTGCACTTCGCCGCCGGCCCCCCGGTCGATGCGGCGCAGCGCGCCGAAAACTGCCCGGTCCAGCACGTAGCGTCCGGCCGCCGCATAAAGCGACGGCGCTTCGTTGGCCTTGGGCTTTTCGATCATGCCCTTGACCCTCAGCACATCAGAGTTATCGCCGTCGGGCACCGGTTCGACATCGAAAACGCCGTAGGCGCTGACCTCTTCGGGTGATACCTCGATGGCGCACAACACCGTGCCGCCGTGCTGGGCGCGCACCTGCGACATGGTCTCCAAGACACCGGTCGGCAGCACCAGGTCATCGGGCAGCAGCACCATCACGGAGTCCTCGTCCGGCGCCAGGACGGGCTCCACGCAACTGATTGCATGCCCTAGCCCGTGGGGTTCGGCCTGCACGACGGACTCGACCTTGATCAGCGCCGGCGCGCGACGGACCTTCGCCAGCATGACTTTCTTACCGCGAGCCTCCAGCGTGCCTTCCAGCACCAGGTCCTCGACGAAGTGCGCGACGACGCCGT
>JAVROZ010000160.1:0-4899 GCA_032162485.1 Mycobacterium sp. | reverse complement strand
TGCGGAGCGCGACTCGGTGAAACGGCCACGCTGCCCATGCCACTACCGGCAGCGCCAGCAATGTGAGCACCCACTCCCAGCCGGTGAAGCGCGAACTGGGCACGACAGCAAACAACACCGAGAAGTGAGCCAACGGCACAAAGAACACGGCGGCGACCGCCAGCCGAATCAGCAGATACCGCGCACGATCGGCGTCGGGATCGCCTTCGCGTTCCGTGCCCGCTTGGTGCGGCTCGGCCTCGTACCCGGCCGCACGAACCGCATCGCAAAGCACCTCGGTCGTGGTGTGCGCGCTGGCTTCGATTGTGGCCACTCGGGTGGCGAAATTGACGGAGGCCCGAACACCCGGCAGCTTGTTGAGGGTCGACTTCACCCGATGGGCGCAGGCAACACAGGACATCCCGCCGATATCCAGCTGGACCAGCTGCGGACGCACCGGGTGCGTGTCAGAAACCGCCGTCACCACCGACATCGTGCGTCCTTACCTCGTGTTGGCCAGTCTCGCTACAGACAAGTCGTTGCAGCCCGGCCTCTAGTTCCCTGCCGACTGCCCGCACTTATGCCTTAGTCTCTACATCCGTGGCGACAGGTGACAATGATGACCAAATTACTCATCTCGCCAAATCCGCCGGACGGGGTGACCGCGCCGCGCTCTCACAGTTCATCGCGGCCACGCAGCGCGATGTATGGCGGTTGGTCGCCTATCTCACCGATCCGGCCAGCGCCGACGATTTGACCCAGGAAACGTTCCTCCGGGCGATCGGGGCGCTCCCGCGCTTCGCCGGACGTTCCAGTGCCCGCACCTGGTTGTTGTCGATCGCCCGCCGCGTGGTCGTCGATCAGATCCGGCACAACACGAGCCGACCCCGCACCACCCACGTAGCCGACCTCGACGCTGCGCTTGCCGGCAGCCGTCGGGGTAGCCGCATCGAGAGCATGGTGGAAATTCGGCTGTTGATCGACGGATTGGAATCACACCGCCGCGAGGCGCTGATCCTGACCCAGATATTGGGCTTGTCCTACGCCGAAGCGGCGGAAGTCTGCGGATGTCCCATCGGCACGGTCCGCTCCCGGGTGGCACGGGCCCGCGACGATCTGATGCGCGCGGCCAACGAGGGTGACCGCACCGGCTAGCTCAATCGCGTGCGGCGTCTTGCCGCGCTGGTCACTTCTGTTTCGTGGCGGGGTGGTTGCGTACCAAGAAGGGCAGCATCAACTCCGGTGGGGCCACCCGGAAAAGCGACGACGAGATCCGGTTGGCAAGACCCGGCACGACGACGGCCTTGCCGGCCGCCAAACCATCGATTCCGGCCAATGCCACCTTGTCGGCCGGTACCCACATGATCCGCGGCAACGCCGCGTCGGCCTCCTCCTTGCTGAACCCCGCCGCTTCACCGAATCCGGTGTCCACCGGCCCCGGGCAAAGTGCGGTCACGCTGACATCGGTTCCGCGCAATTCGCCGCGCATGCTGTGGGTGTAGGACAACACGAACGCCTTGGCCGCACCGTAGGCAGCCTGTCCGGGCAGCGGGCCGAATGCCGCCACGGATGCCACATTCAGGATGGCGCCGCGATTTCGTTCGACCATCCCCGGCAGGATCCGGCTGCACAGGTCGACCACGGCGGCCACATCGACCTCGACGAGGTTGAGTTCTTTTTCCGGAACAGATTTTGCGACGACGCCCAGCGTGGACAGCCCGGCGTTGTTCACCAGAATGTCGGGGGTCAGACCTAGCGCGGTAACGCGATCCAGCAGGCTCGCTCGGTCGTTTCGGTCGGACAGATCTGCGGGTAGCGGACGCGCCTTCTCGCCCAGCCGTCCGGCGATCTCCTCGAGGCGGTCGGCGCTGCGCGCCACCAATACCACCTGGTAGCCGCGCTGGGTAAGTATCCGGGCGAATTGCTCGCCGATGCCCGATGATGCACCGGTGACAATGGCTGCGCGATCGTTTCCTGCTGGTGGGAGACCCATACGGTGACCGTACCGGGCGCGTGGTTGCTAAAGAAGGTTCACCGAAGAAGGTGTGCGACCCGGTTCTAGTCGCTCACCCGAACTGCGCAAGTTGCGCCAACCGGTCAAGCGATGCACGCAACATGTCGGGGGTTGTCGCCCGGGCGCGAACCAAGCGTTTGCTATCGGTCAGCGCCGTCCAGTCGTAGGTGTGGGTCACCGTGGTGAGTGTGGGGTTCACCTGGCTGAGCTCGAAACGCCATCGGTGCCCGGGTGGTTGCTTGCGGGGTTCTGCTGGAAGCCAGGCGATCTGGCTGCCTTCGATGAATTCCACGATGTGGTTTTCCCGCACCTCACCACCGGTCAACGTCGTCTTGAACACGTCACCCACCTGATGGACGCGCTGGCCCGGAGCAGCGGATGCGATGTTGCCGTTGCCGTCCCACTCCTGGTGGCGGGACGGCTCGGCGATCAGCTCGAAAATCTGATCGGCACTGGCAGAGATTGCGCGGGTGGCCCTGACGATCCGTTCGGCATCCATGTCGGTCATATCCGCATCCAAACACGTCTCCGGTGTACCTGCAGCGGCGTCACCCCGCTCGAAGCGCTTCGACCGGGCCAGAGAGAACAGACTTGACACCCCGGGTGAGGTCGTCAGCCAACACCTCGGCGTCACCACGTTCCACGCCGTCCAGGATGTCGCGAGCGACCTGGCGCGGGTCGTTTTTCGGCCCGTCGACGTCGGCGACCATGTCGGTGTCGGTGTAGCCCAGGTGCACGCCGGTGACCAACGTGCCCTGCTTCTCGAGTTCCAGGCGCAACGAATTGGTCGCCGACCAGAACGCAGCCTTCGAGGCGCCGTAGGCACCGAAACCAGCCACCCAGGACAAGACAGAATGAATGTCGACCAGTGCCCCACCGCCGTTTCGAGCCAAGATGGGCGCGAACGCCCGAGCGACCCGAAGTGCGCCAAAGTAGTTGGTCTCAATGACGTCACGGATTTCCTCGAGGTCTCTGTCCAGCAGGCTGTGCCCACCGATGATGCCGGCATTGTTGACGACGACCTGAGCATCGGTTGCCGCCTCAGCTAGCGCCGCAACAGATTTCGCATCCGTGACATCGAGCGCAATGCTGACTACACGTGGGTCGGCAATGTCCTTGGGCGTTCGTGCGGTGGCATACACCTTTGCCGCGCCACGCTCCAACAACTCGTCCACGACAGCCTTGCCCAGTCCGCGCTGGCCACCGGTGACCACCACCGTCGATCCCTGAATGTTGACCATGATCGGTACTCCTTGACGTAAGTATTAGGTCTTTGCCTCTGTCACCATAGTTGCTATGTTCGACATACACAAGTATTCTTTGCCTATGTCGCATACGTGGTTTGCATCACAGCGGTACCGGCTCGCGCCGGCACCCGGCGGCCTTGGGCTGGTGCAGGATTTCCTCAACACCGTCGGCATCGGCGACTACGGCCCGGACCTACTGGCCGACCCGGAGCTCGGTCGGACCTGGGCGGCCCAGGCGGGGGAAACCTGGTCGGCCGAGCAAGGTATCGAAGCGACGCCTCCCGTCCTGAGCGACGCGGACGTGGCCAAGCTGCACGGGTTACGCGAGACGATTGCGAAACTGGTTGCCGGACAATCCGTACGCGTGAGCAGCGGCGGCGCGGTATCGGCATCGTTCGCGGTGTCCGAAAGCGGCGACGTACGCCTGGAACCCGTCGGGGGCGGCTGGCGTTGGTACGCCGCCGCGCTGTGGACGGAAATCCTGCGCAGCCAGCAGGTCGACACCTGGCGGCGGATCAAGCGCTGCCGTAACCCCGAGTGCGCATCGACGTTCTACGACCGGTCGAAAAACAACAGCGGCGTCTGGCACGACGTGAAGACATGCGGAAATGCTGCGAATCTGCGGGCGTCTCGGGCGCGTCGGCGCGGGACCGGACCAGAGTTAGATGCGACTAGTTGCCGTTGAGGCCCGGCGACCTCAACAGCGCTCGACGCCGGGCTCCATCAGCTGCGGACCATTGGCCGGTCGGCGTGACCTGCCTCTCATGGCATGCAACGCATGGTAGGCGCGCGCTCTGATCGGCGCGACGATGTCAGAGCCACTGGGGCTCTGGTTTATCAAGTTCTGCAGTGCTGTCACGACGTGGGTCCTTTGTTGGTGAGACCGGCGGCCTTGCCGTCAGACAACTGGCACTGGTGTCAGTTAGTCGCCTGTTCAATATCAGCCGGTCCCCTTTACATATATACGGCTCATGGGTAAACAACGCGAGAACCAACCCTGTGTAATCCAGCACACGACGGGGAGTCCCCCGCGCTCGTCACAGTTTGGGTCGGTCAGCGCTTCGGGACTCGGATGAGCGAGTCGGTCGGCGAAACGTCGTGGCCTGCGGTACACCGAACTTGGGGGACAACAGGAGCGCCGCAGCCTTCGTGAACCAGTTCCATCGCGCTGGACTCGCCCTGCAGGAGCTTGCCGAACTCGATCAAACTGATGAGTACCGGATACAGGTTTCGACCACGCTCGGTGAGCACGTATTCGTAACGCGTGCGCTGCCCAGGCTCTTGATACGGCTGCTTTTCCAGCAGTCCGGCGTCAACCAGTTGCCGCAGCCGCTTTGCGGCGATCTGCTCGGTAACTCCGGCGCGGCGCGCCAACTCGTCGAAACGTCGTCCGCCGAAGAAGGCCTCGCGAAGCAACACCATCGCCGAATGGGTGCCGATCAGGTGCAGCGCATGTTCCATCGGGCACCAGTCCGCCGCCGTCCACCGATCCCGATCAGCGAGCCGTCCCGATAAATTCATTTTCAGCCACCCAGTTTTGTTCTGCCGCAGCGAATTACGGATTCATGATCAGACAGCTGCTGGTTGCGGTTGCAAGAAGCTTGCCCGAACCGCTGGTCAGTCTGGCTTCGGCGAGTGCGGTGCGCCTACCCAAGTGGG
>JAVROZ010000159.1:0-3123 GCA_032162485.1 Mycobacterium sp. | reverse complement strand
ATGGTGATCGAGGCCGGACGCGCGCTGGTGCTGGCCTACAACAAGTGGGATCTGGTCGATGATGACCGGCGTTACCTACTGGAACGCGAAGTCGACCTCGAACTGGTGCAGGTGCGTTGGGCGCAGCGCGTCAACATCTCCGCCAAGACGGGGCGCGCGGTGCAGAAACTGGTGCCGGCCTTAGAGAACGCCTTGGCGTCGTGGGACACCCGGATCGCGACCGGGCCGCTGAACGCGTGGATCAAGGAGGTGGTGGCGGCAACGCCACCCCCGGTTCGCGGCGGCAAGCAGCCCCGCATCCTGTTCGCGACCCAGGCCACCGCCCGTCCACCGACGTTCGTGCTGTTCACCTCGGGTTTCTTGGAGGCCGGTTATCGGCGGTTCCTGGAGCGGCGGCTGCGCGAGACGTTCGGTTTCGAGGGAAGTCCGATTCGGATCAATGTCCGGGTACGCGAAAAGCGGGGAGCCAAGCGCCGCTGAGCGGCGCCTAGGATGACGAAAAGCATTCGGGCGAAACGTAAGACAGGCTAGCGAGATCGCTCTACGCTGACCATTATCGGCTGGTGCGGCCGATTTGTCGGGGCATCGGAATGACCGAGTCTCCGGCATCAATGAAAAGCCTCGCGTAAGGATCGGCCGATTTCGTACTTGATTGCCCAACCGCAGGCCCTGGCGTCGGCTGCCGCGGATCTGACGGGGATCGGTTCGGCGATCGACGAGGCAATTGCGGCCGCCGCAGGCCGGACCACCGGTGTGGTGGCAGCGGCCTTCGACGAAGTATCGGCGGCTATCGCAAACCTGTTCAGCACCCATGCTTTAGAGGGTCAGGCGGTGCTCACCCGGGCGGCCGCTTTTCACGATGACGTCGCGCGCGCGTTGTCCACCGCGGGCCGGGCCTACGTCGAGGCCGAGGTAGTCAACGCCGCCGCGGCAACGGACGTGACTTTGGTGATGGGTGGCAGCGGCAACCCGATTCCTCCGCTGAGCTACGTGAATGCCGTTGTCACTAAATACATCACACCGCACTTCCCCGGTTTCAGCGTGAGCAATGCGCAAGCACTGTTCACCCCGGAGGCGTTCTATCCGCTGACTGGCATCAAGGATTTGTATCCGAGCGTTTCGGTGTCCGAGGGTGTACAGATTCTGGACGCCGCGATCAAACAGCAACTCAGCCTCACAAACAACGTTGCCGTTCTGGGCTTCTCGCAGAGTTCCATCATTTCTTCGCTGGAAATGCGGGCGCTCAATCCCGCCGGTACACCGAGTGCCCTGCCGTTGGTCTTCACGCTGCTCGGGAATCCGATGAATCCCAACGGTGGTCTGCTGGCGCGTTTTCCGGGTTTGTCAATGCCCAGTCTTGGCTTTGAGTTCTACGGGGCTACGCCGTCCAATAGCTTCACCACGAACATTTACACGATCGAATACGACGGCTTCGCCGACTTTCCGCAGTATCCGCTCAATATTTTCGCCGACCTCAACGCCCTCGCGGGCATCTACTTCGTCCATGGCACCTATGCGGATCTGACGCCCGCACAGATCGCGACGGCGATTCCGCTGACCAACACGGTCGGCCCAACCACGACCAACTACTACATGATCCCGAATCCACGCCTGCCGCTCGTGCAGGGAATCAGCGGAATCCCGATCATCGGTAAGCCGCTGGCCGACCTGTTGGAACCGAATTTGCGGGTGCTCGTCAACTTGGGTTTTGGGAGCGTCGACCAGGGTTGGTCCAGCGGGCCGCCGAATGTTCCCACCTCGTTTGGGCTGTTCCCACAGGTCAATCCGGGTGATGTCCTGCAGGCTTTCGGCAGCGGCACCCAGCACGGCATCAGCGCTTTCGCAAATGACATCGCCACCATGACATGGGACTCGTCAGTGTCCGAAGTGGTGGACGCAATATCGTCGGTCCCGGTGCCCGCACCGGGGGTTGTCGAGCGCTTCGTGGCGAACCCCACCGGTTTCGTCAACACCGTCGCGCGTGCGGTTTCGACCGGCTACTCGGTGCTGCTTCCTACGGCGGATTTTGTGACTGCCGCCACTCTTTCCATCCCGGCCTACGATGCGACGCTGTTTACCAACGGCCTGATGCAAGCGGCCTCCGGCGATCCATTCGGGCTGATCAATGCGATCGGGAATCCGATCGCCGCCGACGTTGCACTGTTCTCGATCGCGGCCGGCTTCGAAACCCTGGTCCTGCTCTCCGCGACGCAGTCGATCATCAGCGACTTCAGCAGTCTCTGACACTTGGGGGCGTGCGCTGATCGGGTGTGCGCTGATCGGGTGTGCGCTGACGGCTTCGAGTGCGCGGACAGGGCGGTCGTGCCGTCATTTCACCGCCCTAGACGCGCACTCAACGCCGTGTGCGCACACTCAGTGCTTGCCGGGGCAGATCCAGTCGTCGCGATCGGCGCGCACGTCGCGTAGTAGGGCAGGGGTGGCGCTGCGGTAGGCTTTCGACCTGCTGCCGGTGATACACCGGTGGCACCGGGCTGTGGCGCAGTTTGGTAGCGCACTTGACTGGGGGTCAAGTGGTCGCAGGTTCAAATCCTGTCAGCCCGACGCACAAAACTCTCTTTGAGCAGTGTCGGAGGGGGTTTGTCGCAGGTGGCGCATTCCATGCCTAGCGCCCAGTGGGCCAAGTGGGTGGGCTTCTACGCCGCCGCCAGTCCCCTCGGGCACCGACCCACCATCGCGATCAAGGCACTCTCATTTGCTGGTCAGGCTGAGCGTGAGGCCATCCTTGGCTGTATGTCCATAAACTGAGCACTTTCAGTGAGCGCGATCACGGCTGAACTCGTGCCGACCGCGTTGTGCAAGGTCCGGGTGCGCCGACGTGCATCTTAGTTGCCGGCCAGCGACATTTCGCCATGGTTGGGCCGGCGGCAGTTACAAGCCGCCGCCGCCCGGGCTGCCCGAGCCGCCGGTACTACCGGCACCGCCGCTCGCCCCGGAGCCGCCCCCGGCGCCGCCGCTGCTGCCGCCTCCGCCGCCGGTGCCGCCGGTACCGCCTCCGCCGCCTGAACCGCCTAATCCGGGGCTGCCGGGATCGCCATCGCCCAGGCCCGAACCGGGACTACCGCCGGTGCCGCCATCGCCACCGGTGCCGCCGGTGCCGCCGGA
>JAVROZ010000158.1:0-6419 GCA_032162485.1 Mycobacterium sp. | reverse complement strand
AAGAAGATGTTGGGGCTCTTGCCACCGAGTTCCAGGGTGACCGGGATCAGGTTCTGCGACGCGTATTGCATGATCAGTCGCCCGGTGGTGGTCTCGCCGGTGAACGCGATCTTGGCGATCCGGTCGCTGGACGCCAACGGCTTGCCCGCCTCGGCGCCGAAGCCGTTGACGATGTTGATCACCCCGGGCGGCAGCAGATCACCGATCAGCGACATCAGGAACAGGATCGAGGCCGGAGTCTGTTCGGCCGGTTTGAGCACCACCGCATTGCCGGCGGCCAGCGCCGGGGCCAGCTTCCAGGCACCCATCAGGATCGGGAAATTCCACGGGATGATCTGCCCGACCACGCCGAGTGGTTCATGGAAGTGGTAAGCCACGGTGTCCTCGTCAATCTGGGACAACGCACCTTCCTGAGCCCGGATCGCTGCCGCGAAGTACCGGAAATGATCGGCCGCCAAGGGGATGTCAGCGGCCAGCGCTTCCCGGATCGGCTTGCCGTTGTCCCAGACCTCGGCCACTGACAGCGCGGCCGTGTTCTCGTCGATGCGGTCGGCAATCTTGTTCAGAACCGCGGCCCGCTCGGCGGGGGAAGTCTTGCCCCACGCGGCCGCCGCACCATGGGCCGCGTCGAGCGCCTTCTCGATGTCGGCCTCGTCGGAGCGGGGGATTTCGCAGAACGCCTGGCCGGTCACCGGCGATGGATTCTCGAAGTAGCGGCCCCGGACCGGCGCAACCCACTCGCCGCCGATGAAGTTTCCGTACCGCGATTCGTACGACATCAGCGCACCGGAAGTACCCGGACGTGCAAAGACAGGCATCTGCTTGGCTCCTCGACTAGTTCATGTAATACAGCTCACACTACCGGTGGGACCACAATGGCAGCCATGGCAGCTGAGGCACCGCAAGACCCGTACCTGTGGCTCGAGGACGTCACCGGCGATGAAGCACTGGATTGGGTTCGGGCGCACAACGAGCCAACTAAGGCGGAGTTCTGCGACGGTGAGTCCGCGGCGGAGTTCGAGCGGATGCGCACCGAGGCGCTGGAGGTGCTCGACACCGATGCCCGAATTCCCTACATCCGTCGGCGCGGGGAGTATCTCTACAACTTCTGGCGCGACGCCACCAACCCCCGTGGGCTGTGGCGGCGCACCACGCTGGAGAGCTACCGCACGGATTCGCCCGAATGGGAGGTGCTGATCGATGTAGACGAGTTGGGCCGCACCGATGATCGAAACTGGGTGTGGGCCGGCGCCGAGGTCATCGAACCCGAGCTCACCCGCGCCCTGGTCAGTCTTTCCCCGGGCGGCTCGGACGCCGTGATCGTGCGTGAATTCGACATGCTGACAGGCGAATTCGTCGCTGACGGGTTCGAGTTGCCCGAGGCGAAATCACAGATCGGTTGGGACGATGCGGACACCGTCCTGGTCGGTACCGACTTCGGTCCCGGCTCGATGACCGAGTCAGGTTATCCGCGAATCGTCAAGCGGTGGCGCCGTGGCACACCGTTGACGGAGGCACAGACGGTCTTCGAAGGGTCGAGCACCGACGTCAGCGTCGGCGGCTCCACCGACCGCACTCCCGGCTTCGAACGCACCTTCGTCGGCCGCTCGCTGGACTTCTGGAACAGACAGCGATACGAACTGCGGGGCACCGCCCTGATCCCCATCGACGTGCCCACCGACGCCAGCAGTATGTCGGTGCACCGCGAGTGGCTGTTGATCGACCTGCGCACGGACTGGTCCGTGAACCGGGACGGCCTCGAAACTACCTACCGTGCCGGTTCCCTTCTGGTCGCAAACTATGATGAATTCCTGAGCGGCTCAAGGGATTTGCACGTGGCGTTCGAGCCCGATGAGCACACCTGCCTCTACCACTACGCTTGGACGCGCGACAGACTGCTGCTCGTAACGCTGGCCGACGTGGCCAGCCGCGTCGAGATCGTCACACCGGGCACCTGGCACCGCGAACCCATCGCCGGCATCCCCGCGTCGACCAACACGGTGGTCGTGGCCGCCGACGACACCGGCGACGAATTCTTTCTGGATTCCAGTGGATTCGACGCACCGTCCCGGCTACTGCGCGGCACCGACGCTGGCACCGACGCGGGACTCGAGCACATCAAGTCCGCGCCGTCGTTCTTCGATGCCGAAAACATCTCCGTTTCACAGCATTTCGTGGCATCAGCGGACGGAACGTCGATCCCGTACTTCGTGGTGCGACCCGCTGGCAGCACAGGGCCCACACCAACGTTGCTGTATGGCTACGGTGGATTCGAAACGGCCAACACACCGGGATACAGCGGCGTGCTGGGCCGGCTGTGGCTGGCCCGTGGCGGCACCTACGTCCTGGCCAACATCCGCGGCGGCGGCGAATACGGACCCGGCTGGCACACCCAGGCGATGCGCGAGGGCCGGCACAAGGTGGCCGAGGATTTTGCCGCGGTCGCCGACGACCTGGTTCAGCGCGGCATCACCACGGTCCGTCAGCTCGGCGCGCAGGGCGGCAGCAACGGTGGGCTTTTGATGGGGATCATGTTGACCAAATACCCGGAGAAGTTCGGTGCGTTGGTGTGCAGCGTGCCGCTGCTGGACATGAAGCGCTATCACCTGTTGCTTGCCGGCGCCTCGTGGGTGGCCGAATACGGCGACCCGGACAATGCGGATGACTGGGCGTTCATCTCCGAATACTCGCCGTATCAGAACATTTCGGCCGACCGAACGTACCCGCCGATACTGATGACCACTTCCACGCGCGACGACCGGGTACACCCTGGCCACGCCCGCAAGATGACCGCCGCCCTGGAAGAAGTCGGCCATCCGGTCTGGTACTACGAGAACATCGAGGGCGGCCACGGCGGCGCGGCCGACAATGAACAACTCGCGTTCAAGTCGGCGTTGAGTTACTCGTTCCTATGGCGAACGCTGCGTTAGTCAGCGCTTGGGCTGGTGCCCCGTCTTCGACGCGGGTGAACCACCAGGCGTGATGGGTCCTGATGTCTAGCAACGACCCGCTTTGGGCACACTGCGTTGATGTCCTCTGACCTGCCAGGCGTGTTCCAGTCGTTTGCCCCTACCCTCGACCGGTACGGGTACGCGGCGGTAATCCTGCTGGTGGGGCTGGAAGGTGTGGGAATTCCCCTGCCCGGCCAGATCATTTTGATCACCGCGGGCATCTACGCGGGCGCCGGTCACCTGAATCTTTTCCTGGTGTTGATCCTGGGTTTGCTCGCAGCCATCGGTGGCGACAACGCGGGCTATGCCATCGGCCGGTACGGCGGCCGTGCGCTGGTGGAGCGATTCGGGCGATACGTGTTCCTCTCGAATAAACGACTTAAAGCGACCGAACGCTTCTTTGCCAGACGTGGCGAGACCGTCGTAGTTCTCGGCCGGTTCGTGGATGGATTGCGCCAGGCCAGTGGGATCGCCGCCGGACTGGCGCAAATGGGATGGCGGCGGTATCTGACCTACAACGCGCTCGGGTCCACCCTGTGGGTCGGCGTCTGGGTTTTCGCGGGCTATCTGGCCGGCAACCACATCGCGGCGCTCTACGCCGGATTCGAGCGCTATCAGAACTACCTGCTGGCGGCGTTCGTGGTGATAGTGCTTGCCGCGCTGATCGGGTGGGCGATCAAACGCCGATACGATCAGCAAGCGCCGGCCAACAGTTGAGCGCAGTGCTGCAGTACGCCGCTTGACACCGCGGTTGGGCAGCGGCTTCGCTTCGGCTATGCCCGAATTCGAAACGCTGCTCTACAGCACGGCAGGCCCGGTGGCCACGATCACCCTGAACCGCCCGGAACAGCTCAACACCATCGTTCCGCCGATGCCCGACGAGATAGAAGCCGCCGTCGGGCATGCCGAACGGGACCCCGGCATCAAGGTCATCGTGCTACGTGGGGCGGGTCGGGCCTTCTCCGGTGGCTACGACTTCGGCGGCGGTTTCCAGCACTGGGGCGAGGCCATGATGACCGACGGCCAGTGGGACCCGGGCAAGGATTTCGCGATGGTCAGCGCCCGCGAGACCGGGCCGACGCAGAAATTCATGGCTATCTGGCGGGCGTCCAAACCGGTGATCGCGCAGGTGCACGGCTGGTGTGTGGGCGGTGCCAGCGACTACGCGCTGTGCGCCGACCTCGTGATCGCCAGCGAAGACGCCGTGATCGGCACCCCGTACAGCAGGATGTGGGGCTCATATCTGACCGGCATGTGGCTCTACCGCTTGAGCCTGGCCAAGGTCAAATGGCATTCGCTGACCGGCCGGCCGCTTACCGGAGTGCAGGCCGCCGAGGTCGAGCTGATCAACGAGGCAGTGCCGTTCGAGCGCCTGGAGGCGCGTGTTGCCGAGATCGCGAACGAGTTGGCGCAGATCCCGTTGTCGCAATTGCGGGCGCAGAAGCTGATCGTCAACCAGGCCTACGAGAACATGGGCCTGGCATCGACCCAGTTGCTGGGCGGAATTCTCGACGGCCTGATGCGCAACACCCCCGATGCGCTCGACTTCATCCACACCGCCGGGACCCAGGGTGTGCGGGCGGCAGTCGAGCGCCGGGACGGCCCGTTCGGCGATTACAGCCAGGCCCCGCCGGAGCTGCGGCCGAACCCGTCACACGTGATAGTTCCTGATCGCGATGGGTAGTGAGATGAGCTACAGGTTATTGCCCGGCCGCTCCTTGGCTGCCGGAAAGTGCTACGGTTGACGCTATGTCTCGGGTTAATAACAGCCTGCGTACAGGCGCCTTCGCTATGCTTCTCGGTTTGGCCGCCGCGATCTTTCCCGCGACCGCCGCGGCTGACTCGACGGAAGACTTCCCAGTCCCCCGCAGGCAGATCGCGACCACCTGTGACGCCGAGCAGTACCTGGCGGCCGTCCGGGATACCAGTCCGGTGTATTACGAGCGGTACATGATCGACTTCAACAATCACGCAAACCTTCAGGAAGCGACGATCAACAAAGCGCACTGGTTTTACTCGCTGTCCCCGGCAGAGCGCAGGGACTATTCCGAGAACTTCTACAACGGCGACCCGCTGACTTTCGCCTGGGTCAACCACATGAAGATCTTCTTCAACAACAAGGGCGTCGTCGCCAAAGGCACCGAAGTGTGCAACCAATACCCGCGCGGTGACATGTCGGTCTGGAACTGGGCGGGATAGTCGTGCGAAGGTTCGTCGGTTTGGTGATATCGACGGCGATCGTCCCGTTGGCGCTCATCTTCGGAGTTGCCCCCGCACACGCTGACTCCGATCTCGGCAAATCATGCTCGCCGGAAGGCGCAAAGGTGTGGGGCAACCCAGGCCCCATCTACTGCCAGCGCCAAGCGGATGGACAACTGCAATGGGTGTCGATTCCGGCCGCGGCAATGTGTGTGGCGTTCTGCGTGAACGACCCGTTAGGCGGTCCTTAGACCGTCATCGGCGCGCGCTTCAGCGATCGCCCCGGGCGCTGATGTCCCCCGATCGGCGGACACAGGATTCAACCCCTCAGTGACTGTCTGGTGGATGTTTCAAACCATTGAACAACGGGAAAACTCGGGGTTGTCATAAAAGTACGGTCTTCTCCGGGCGCCATAGCCAGGAGAACGCGGAGAAATACATGCGGCCGACCCTTGCCGCGGCAGGCCTCAGTACCCATAATGGACACTCCGGCCCAGCCAATATCCGCGATGCGTGCGCGTGACGGATGTGACTGTGGTTTGGAAGCTGGAGGGCATCGCATGAGCCAAACAACTGGCAACGAGATCCCTGGCACGCTAGCGTCCCTCGACTGGCAAACCATGACCTGCCAGGCCGATACCGGGTGCACCAACCGGGCCGCCTACATCGTCCATCGCCACGCGGTAGACCAATGCAACAAGCCGCAGATGGACCCGTTTGGCAATATCGTCGAAATTCTTTGCATTGCCTGTCTATGGCACGCCGAAGCCGAGGTGCTGGTACAGGTCGGCCAGTTCCGGCGCTCGTCGGACTCGCGCTGCCTCACGTGCGGGGCGCCGGTGTCCGAGCTCAGCGACATCATGCGCGATGTCGCAGCTCTATAGATTCGTTTTGTCGAAGCTTTGTACAGGTCGCCGAAGTGGTTCTTGCCGAACTGGCCGGTGGCGTACCCCACCGGCTTGAGCAGCTCGGCGATCGTCGGATCCTCAGCGGCCCAACCGATGTCGAAGCCGGGCGCGCCCACCTTGCTCATCCCGGTGCGGTACACACTCTGTCCGCTGATGAACGCGGCACGGCCCGCCGTGCAGCTCTGCTCACCAGGAATCGGTGACCGCATTCCCACGGCGGCGATGCGGTCGAAATTGGGCGTGCGATCGCCCATCAACCCGTCGCTGTAACAACTCAGATTGCTGATCCCAATGTCGTCACCCCAGATGACGACGTTGTTTGGCTTACCGTTAGGCATAGCCCCACCCTAGGCCGATAGGA
>JAVROZ010000157.1:0-4076 GCA_032162485.1 Mycobacterium sp. | reverse complement strand
ACCACTCAACCGACCCGCGCTATCACGGCGATCTCGGCACGCACCGCGTCGAGGGCGGCGTCGATGCCGGTCGGATTCTTGCCCGAGCCCTGCGCCAGGTCGGCCTTGCCGCCGCCGCGGCCTTCGACGGCCACAGCTAGCTGCTTGATCAGTTCGTTGGCGCGGATGCCCAGGTCCTGGGCTGCGGTGTTGGCCGCCACTGCGTAAGGGACCGTCTGGCTTTCACCCTCGGCGATGAGTGCCACCACCGCGGGATCGTTACCGAGCTTGCCGCGGATGTCGCCGACCAGAGAGCGCAGATCCGCGGCCGACATCCCACCCGACATGCGCTGCGCCACCAGACGGACGTTACCGATGCGCTCGGCTCCCGCGGCGGCGTTGGTGGCTGCTGCCCGGGCATTCGCCAACCGGGCACGTTCGAGTTCCTTCTCGGCCGCCTTCAGCCGCTCCACCAGGTTGGCCACCCGGGCGGGCACCTCGTCGGACGGCACCCTCAGTGACGAGGCCAGTCCCGCCATCAGCGCACGTTCCTTGGCCAGGTGGCGGAAGGATTCCAGCCCGACGTAGGCCTCCACCCGGCGCACTCCGGAACCGATCGAGGATTCGCCCAGAATGGTCACCGGACCGATCTGCGCCGAATTGTGCACGTGGGTGCCGCCGCACAGTTCGAGCGAGAACGGACCCCCGATCTCGACCACCCGCACCTGGTCGGGATAAGCCTCGCCGAACAGCGCCATCGCGCCCATCGCCTTGGCCTTTTCGAACTTCTCGATGAAAGTGTGCACCTCGAAGTCGGCCTGGACCGCCTCATTGGTGACCTCTTCGATCTGGGTGCGCTGATCATCGTTCAACGGCCCCTGCCAATTGAAGTCGAAACGCAGATAACCCGGCCGGTTCAGCGATCCAGCCTGAACGGCGTTGGGCCCCAGCACTTGTCGCAGCGCGGCATGAACCATGTGGGTGCCCGAATGACCTTGGGTGGCACCCCGGCGCCAACCGGGGTCGACCGCTGCGACGACGGTGTCGCCCTCGACGAATTCTCCGGACTCGACGTTAATCCGGTGCGCGTGCAGAGTTTTGGCGATCTTCTGCACGTCGGTGACCGCAGCCCGGGCGCTGCCGCCCGATCCGGTGCCGCTGATGCTTCCGGCGTCGGCGATCTGGCCGCCCGATTCGGCGTACAGCGGGGTCCGATCCAACACCAACTCCACGCGGTCCGCGTCGGCGGTGTCGGCGTGGGAAACCACCGGCACCCGCTTACCGTCGACGAAGATGCCGAGAATCCTTGCCTCGGAAGTCAATTCGTCGAAGCCGGTGAACTCGGTAGGGCCGGCGTCGACCAGCTCGCGGTAGGCGGTCAGGTCGGCGTGGGCGTGCTTGCGCGCGGCGGCATCGGCCTTGGCGCGCTGACGCTGTTCGGCCATCAGTTCCCGGAAGCCGGCCTCGTCGACCGTCAACCCCGACTCGGCCGCCATCTCCAGGGTGAGCTCGAGCGGGAACCCGTAGGTGTCGTGCAGAGTGAAGGCATCCGAGCCGGAGACCACCGTCGCCCCGGATGTTTTGGTGGCACCGGCCACGTCGTCGAACAGCCGCGAGCCGGACGCCAGCGTGCGATTGAACGCGGTTTCTTCGGCGACGGCGATGCGGCTGATCCGATCGAAGTCGGTCACCAGTTCCGGATACGACGGACCCATAGCGTCGCGCACGGTGGCCATCAGATCCCCGACGATCGGGGTGTCGATTCCCAGCAGCTTGGCCGAGCGGATCACCCGGCGTAACAGTCGGCGCAGCACGTAGCCGCGGCCGTCGTTGCCGGGGCTGACGCCGTCGCCGATCAGAATGGCGGCCGTGCGGCTGTGGTCGGCGATGATGCGGTAGCGCACGTCGTCCTCATGGCTGCCGACATCGTAGGGACGCGGTGCGCGTGCGGCGACCAGGTCGATCACCGGTCGCAGCAAGTCAGTCTCGTAAACGTTGGCCACGTTCTGCAGGACAAGCGCGATTCGCTCGACACCCATGCCGGTGTCGATGTTCTTACGCGGCAGCGGGCCGAGGATCTCGTAGTCCTCTTTGGAGGTGCCCTCGCCGCGCTCGTTCTGCATGAAGACGAGGTTCCAGACCTCGAGATAACGGTCCTCGTTGGCGATGGGACCGCCGTCGATGCCAAATTCGGGACCGCGGTCGTAGTAAATCTCCGAGGACGGCCCGCACGGACCGGGGATGCCCATCGACCAGTAGTTGTCGGCCATGCCGCGGCGCTGGATCCGCTCGGCCGGCAGGTTGGCGATCTCCCGCCAGAGGCCCGCGGCCTCGTCGTCGTCGAGATAAACGGTTGCCCAGAGTTTTTCCGGGTTGAGCCCGTATCCGCCATCGGAGACGCTGTTGGTCAGCAAGTCCCACGCCAAAGTGATGGCTTCGCGTTTGAAATAGTCGCCGAACGAGAAATTCCCGGCCATCTGAAAGAACGTGTTGTGCCGGGTGGTGATGCCCACCTCGTCGATGTCGGGGGTGCGGATGCATTTCTGGATGCTGGTAGCCCGGGAGTATGGCGGCGTGCGCTGACCCAGGAAGTAGGGCACGAACTGCACCATGCCGGCGTTGACGAACAACAGGTTGGGGTCGTCGAGGATCACCGAGGCGCTGGGCACTTCGGTGTGACCCGCCTTCACGAAATGATCAAGGAACCGCTTCCTGATCTCGTGTGTCTGCACTCTCTTCTTCCTTAAGTCCCGGTGTTTCGCCCGCGCGCACGGATGCCCGACGTCGGTGCCAGCCTATTCGCCGCAGCAGGCTTGCCGAGCACGTATTTCGGCCCGCTTAGCCTGCCACTTAGCCTTCGACGAAGCTCAACCGGACCGAACGCCGCGGATTGTCACGGTTCAGGTCGACGAGAACGACGCTCTGCCAGGTTCCCAGCAGCGGCTCGCCGCCGGTGACCGGCACCGTCACCGAGGGCGACACAATCGCCGGCATGACGTGATCGGCTCCATGGCCCGGGGAGCCGTGCGCGTGTCGGTAGCGGTCGTCGCGCGGCAGCAGCCGTTCCAGGGTGTCCACCAGGTCGTCGTCCGAGCCCGCGCCGGTCTCGATAATGGCCACTCCCGCGGTCGCGTGCGGAACGAAGACGCTGCAAAGGCCGTCGCCGAAGTCGGAGCAGAACTTACGTACCGCGTCGGTGATGTCGACAGTGCGGCGAGCCTTGGTGTCCACATCCAGCAAATCGGTATGCACCTGATCCAGCCTACGGCGGGGCTCACGTGCTCAGCCAGTCGAGCGATGCGACCCCCGAGAGTGGTTGCCACGCTCACCTGGCGGGAGGAAGGTAGTTGGGGGGACCAGCGGCGCCGCTCGGGCGCCGCCCCGACAGAGGAGGGGTCGGCCGTGTACGCACGCTCTACCACCATTCAGGCGCAGCCCTCGTCGATCGGCATGGGCATCGCGCACCTTCGCGACGTGGTCATGCCCGCCCTCCGTGAGATGGACGGATGCCTGGGAATTTCGCTGTTGGTCGACCGCGGCTCCGGCAGGTGCATTGCGACCAGCTCGTGGACGACCGAGTCAGCTATGCAGGCGAGCGCCGAGCCGCTGTGGCCGGTGCGGTATCGGGCTGTCGAGGTCTTCGGCGGCAGCGCGGTCGTCGACCAGTGGCGAATCGCTGTCCTGCACCGCGACCACCGCTCCGGGGCGGGTGCCTGCGTGCGGGCCACCTGGCTCAGAGCGCGCCCCGAGCAGTTCGAGCGCGCGATCGACTTCTACCGGTGGGTTGTATTGCCGGCGGTCGAGCAATTCGACGGCTTCTGCAGCGCCAGCTTGCTGATCGACCCCACATCCGCACGGGCGGTGGCTTCGGTGACCTATGACAGCCTCGACGCGATGGAGCGCTGCTCGGAGTCGGCCCGTTCGTTGCGCACGGCGATGTTTCGCGACCTCGGCATCGACCAGGATGACGTCGGCGAATTTGAGCTGGCCCTGGCCCACCTGCGGGTGCCTGAGCTGGTCTGAGAGTCCCTCCGGCGCAACGAGCGTGCGGCCAGCTTTACGCTCGGCGCCGAGCGTGCGGCCAGCTTCACGCTCGC
>JAVROZ010000156.1:0-3547 GCA_032162485.1 Mycobacterium sp. | reverse complement strand
CGGGCGACGGGCCCGAACCGCAGGTGTACGCCTTCCACGCGGGGCGAGTAGATGAAGATCTCGAACTTGGGGCGCGGCAACGGGAGTTCACTGATCAGTTGCGCATTGAGTTTGACCGAAAGGACATCGCGACTACGAGCGGAACCGTCGCGCGTCACGAAGTAGTTGGTCCGCAGTGTGGCCTCGACCAGTGCGGCGAAGGCGCGCAGGATGCGGTCGGTGTCCAGGCTCACCAGCGCGTCGATGTCCGCGGCGACAGCGGCCGCCGCGGCTTGCGCATCACGGCCGCTGCTGACCGAGGACCCACCCGTTGTGGGGTCGAAAAGCGCCTCGAATAGGGCGACCAGAGAGCGTGCCGTCGAGGGATGCTCGTTGAGCACTGACTCGATGTGGGACTGGCTGTACGGAAAGTTGGCCTGCCGCAGATACTTTGCGTAGGCGCGCAGCAGCACGACCTGCTGCCAGGTCAACCCGGCGCGCATGACCAATTCGTTGAAGCGGTCGACTTCCACCCGGCCCTGCCAGATCGCGGTGACTGCGTCGGCGAACCGTTGCGCGCCCGCCTCGCGTTCCGCCTCCGTCGACGCCAACCGAATCGTCGGATGCGGGACGATCTTGAACTGGTAGATCCACACCAGCAGCCCGTCTTGGCGGGTAACGGCGAATGGTCGTTCTTCCAGAACCACAACGCCCATGCTTTGCAGCATCGGTAGCAGCTGGCTCAGCGAGGCGGTGCGGCCGCCCAGGAACCAGGTCAGCTGGGCGCCCCCCTCGTCGCGTTCGGAGAACACCAGCTTGACCGAATCATCACTGAGCTCTTTGATGACGGCGATGTCGTCGATAGCCTCGGCGGGGGTAACAGCCTGCTTGTAAGCCTCGGGAAAGGCGCTCGCGTAATGCTCGGCATCGGCGTGGCTGACCGACGCCGTTGGGGCTGCGGCGTTGAGCCGGTCGCCCCAGGTTCGGGCCGCTTCGCTGAGCAGCGTCTGGATGCGGGAGCGATTGTGTTCCGAAACGTCGACGGAACCCGGTTGAGACTCTTCAGGCAGCCGGACCATGAAATGCATTAGTGCCCACGGTGAGTCACTCACCCGAGCGGTGAACTCCAACCGGGTGCCGCCGAACTCGCGGACCAGGATGTCCTCGATCTGCAAGCGCACCGCGGTGGTATAGCGGTCGCGGGGCAAATACACCAGGCACGAGACATAGAACTGCAGCCGGTCGGCGCGCAGGAACAACAGTGCGCGCCGTTGGGATCCCATGTCGACCACGGCCTTGGCCATCGTCAGTAGGCGGTCGGCACTCAGCGTGAACAACTCCGGCCGCGGGACGGTCTGAATCACGTCGAGCAGGAGCTGTCCGGGGTGGCTCGGGTCGCTGCCGGCCATGGTGAGCGCGTCGCGAACGCGGTGCGCGATGGTCGGGATCTCCAAGACGTCCGCGTTCATCGCGGCCACCGTGAAGAGTCCGACGAAGCGGTGCTCGAAGACGCTACGGTTGCCTCCGTCGGCGTCGTCGACGTATTCCCGGACTGCGATGGCATACGGATAGGCGCCGTAGCGCAGGTAACTGCCGACCGCGGCTTGCGCCAAGACCAGCAGTTTGGATTCATCGGTGAGCCGGGGCCGGGTGCCTGAGCGGGCGCGCAGTACGCCCAGGCCGCTTGATCCGTCCCCGACGACCAGACCGTCCTGCACCTCGGTTCGCTGATAGCCCAGCAGCAGGAAGTTCCCCCTGCCCAACCAGCGCAGCAGCGCAGCGACATCCTGCCGGTCGGGTGCCTCGTAGTGGCCTTCGGAATCGTTGTCGACAGCGGCGGCCACCTCGCTCAAGGTGGCGATCAACGCCGTCGCATCGATAGCGACCCGTTGTACATCGGAGAGAACCTTGGGCAGTAGCCGTTCCACCTCGGCAAGGACCTTGCGGTCTACCGATGCCGAAAGCTGGACGTGGATCCAGGCCTCACCGATGTACGGCGATGCGTCGTCGGCCTTGGGCTCGACGCGCTGCAGCTCCCCCGCTGCATCACGTCGCACCTCGAAGACCGGGGTCATGATCGCCGTGTAGGCGAGGCCGAGCCGGTGCAGCAGCACGGTGACCGAATCCATCAGCATGCTGCCCTGGTCGGTGACCACCTGCAATGCGGGCCCGAAGCCTGCAGGGTCGTCGGCCAGGTAGACCGCGACCGAGCTTTTTCCGGACGGGCGGTGCTGAGCGAGCCGGCGGTGGGCATCCACCAAAGCGGGGGTCACCAAGGAGGCCGGGTCCTCCGCACTCTTCGGTCGGTCGTCGTGCGGTCCGGGATAGCTGTCGAGGTAGGCCTTGGATACCCAGTCAGGAATGCCGGCGCTCTGCGTAAACGTGGTCCACGCCGCGACATCTTCTCTGGCTCCGGGATCGATCGTCATTCCGACTGCTCCCAACTCGCGACGGAAACCGCTGGTCCAATTGCCTCACTCTGCAGCGGCCGTTCCAGTCGCTTCGTTGCGAGGCGGGCAGAGCTGACATTAGTCCCGTGTCAGCCTGCGGTGGGTCATCCGGTGCGGACGCGCCGCTTCGGCACCAAGCCGTTCCACCTTGTTTTCCTCGTATGCACCGAAGTTGCCTTCGAACCAGAACCATGTGGCCTCGTTGTCGGCGTCACCTTCCCAGGACAGGATGTGTGTGCATGTTCTGTCCAGGAACCAGCGGTCGTGGGAGATCACGACCGCACAGCCGGGAAAGTTCACCAGCGCATTTTCCAGCGAACTCAGGGTTTCGACGTCCAGGTCGTTGGTCGGTTCGTCGAGCAGAATCAGGTCGCCGCCCTGTTTGAGGGTCAGTGCCAGGTTCAGCCTGTTGCGCTCGCCGCCGGACAGCACGCCTGCCGGCTTCTGCTGGTCAGGTCCTTTGAATCCGTACGCCGACACATAGGCGCGCGAGGGCACCTCGGTTTGACCAACCTGGATGTAGTCCAGCCCGTCCGAGACGACCTGCCAGACGTTCTTCGTCGGATCAATCCCGGCGCGGCCCTGGTCGACGTAGCTCAGCTTGACGGTCTCGCCGACCTTGACGGTGCCACTGTCCGGTTCCTCGAGCCCGACGATGGTCTTGAACAACGTCGTCTTGCCGACCCCGTTGGGGCCGATGACACCGACGATGCCGTTGCGGGGCAGCGTGAAGGACAGATCCTTGATCAAGATCCGGCCTTCGAAGCCCTTGTCGAGGTGGTCGACATCGACCACCACCGAGCCCAGGCGGGGACCGACCGGGATCTGGATCTCGTCGAAGTCGAGCTTGCGGGTCTTCTCCGCCTCTGCCGCCATCTCCTCGTAGCGGTCGAGCCTCGCCTTGTTCTTGGCCTGGCGGGCCTTCGCGCCCGAGCGGACCCACGCCAGTTCCTCCCGCAGCCGCTTCGCCAGCTTGGCGTCCTTGCGGCCCTGTACCGACAGCCGCTCGGCCTTCTTCTCCAAGTAGGTCGAATAGTTGCCCTCGTACGGATAGGCGCGGCCGCGATCGAGCTCAAGAATCCATTCGGCGACGTTGTCCAGGAAATAACGGTCGTGGG
>JAVROZ010000155.1:0-5575 GCA_032162485.1 Mycobacterium sp. | reverse complement strand
CCGCGTCGGGAAAGCCGGCGGCCCGTGCCTGCTTCGCGGTGACCCGGTGATCAGGCGGGCGCTGCTGCACACCGTCGATGCGGATGGTGCCGGCAATCGTGCGCTGTGTGCCACCGGGCTTGACTCGCGCACGGTCCCAGCGCCGCAGTACCAAGCTGACCTCGCCGCGGGCAATGCCCTCGGCGGTCGCGCGGTTCAGCAGCACATGACCGATGTTATTCAGAGGCGGCACATTGCGGGGGCCCTCGCAGGCCGCCTACGTACTTTCGCGGCTCAGCCGATCAATACCGCGTATCGCGGCTTGATCACGTCGTCAATGATTTCCAGCCGTTCCCCGAACGGGATGAACGCCGACTTCATCGCGTTGATGGTGAACCGTTGCAGGTCAGTCCAGCCGTAGCCGAACGCTTCCACCAGGCGGTGCATCTCCTGGCTCATCGTCGTGTCGCTCATCAGCCGATTATCGGTGTTGACGGTCACCCGGAAGCGGGCCCGGGCCAGCAGGTCGAACGGGTGCTCGGCGATGCTGTCGACGGCGCCGGTCTGCACGTTGGAGCTCGGACACATCTCCAGCGGTACTCGCTTGTCCCGCACGATCGATGCCAACCTGCCGAGTCTGACGGTCCCGTCCGGGTCTACTTCGATGTCGTCGGTGATCCGGACCCCGTGCCCCAGCCGGTCGGCACCGCAGAATGCGATGGCCTCGTGGATGGACGGCAGACCGAACGCCTCACCGGCATGAATGGTGAAGCGCGCGTTGTGATCTCGCATATACTCAAAGGCGTCCAGGTGCCGGGTGGGCGGGTAGCCGGCTTCCGCGCCGGCGATGTCGAATCCGACCACTCCCTTGTCGCGGAACCGGATGGCCAACTCGGCGATCTCCCGCGACATTGCGGCGTGCCGCATCGCAGTGACCAGACAGCGGACCTTGATGGGATGTGCTTCGGCGGCGCAAGCCTTCTCACCGGCGGCGAATCCCGCCAGCACCGCATCGACAATCTCGTCGAACGACAGTCCACGGTTGATGTGCAACTCCGGGGCGAACCGAACCTCGGCGTAAACCACCGAATCGGCGGCCAGGTCCTCCACACATTCGTACGCCACGCGGTACAACGCCTCGGGAGTTTGCATGACAGCCACGGTGTGCGAGAACGGCTCAAGGTAGCGCTCCAGCGAGCCGCTGTGCGACCGGGTGCGGAACCAGTCCGCCAACCCGTCGAGGTCGGTGGCCGGCAGCTCGTCGTAGCCGACCTGACCGGCGATCTCCAGCACGGTCGCCGGACGCAGGCCGCCGTCGAGGTGGTCGTGCAGCAGCGCCTTGGGCGCCTGCCCGATCAGCTCCAGGCTCAGTGCACTCGTCATCGCGTGATCCGATCGATGATCAGGGGTCGAGAAACCGGCGGATCGTCGCCCACGCCGAATGCGCCGTTCAGCTCGGCCATCGCGGGACCGATGCGCTCCGGGGTCTCGGTGTAGAGCGTGAACAACGCCTCACCGGCGGCGACCGGCTCGCCCGGACGGCGATGGATTCTGATGCCGGCACCGTGCTGCACCCGCGCGCCCGGCCGGGATCTGCCCGCACCCAGCCGCCAGGCCGCCAGCCCCACTGCCATTGCGTCTATGTTGCCCATTGTGCCGCCCCGGGTGGCCGTGATGGTTTCCGAATGCCCACCAATTGGCAACGACTTCGACAAATCACCGCCCTGGGCGGCGACCAACCGCCGGAACCGGTCCATTGCCGTGCCGTCGCGCAACGTCTCGGCCGGGTCGCGGCCGTCGATGCCGGCCAGCTCGAGCATTTCGGCGGCCAATCGCAACGTCAACTCCACCACGTCGGGCGGGCCGCCGCCGGCCAGCACTTCCAGCGATTCCTCCACTTCCAGCGAGTTGCCGACGGTCGCGCCCAACGGGCACTCCATGTTCGTCAGCAACGCGCGGGTGGGCACCCCGTGTGCGGCACCCAGCTCGACCATGGTGTGCGCTAACTCGCGGGATTCCGCTTCGGATTTCAGAAACGCCCCGGAGCCGACCTTCACATCGAGCACCAGCGCACCGGCCCCCTCGGCCAGCTTCTTGCTCATGATCGAACTGGCGATCATCGGCAGGGATTCCACGGTCCCGGTGACGTCGCGCAGCGCGTACAGCTTGGCATCGGCTGGGGCGAGTTCGCCGGCGGCAAAGATCGCCGCCCCTACATCGCAGAGCTGTTCGCGCACTCGCCGGCTGGACAGATTCGCGGTGAACCCGGCGATGGATTCCAGCTTGTCCAGGGTGCCGCCGGTGTGGCCCAACCCGCGACCGGCCGCCTGCGGCAACACACCGCCACATACGGCGACGACGGGCACCAACGGCAGCGTGATCTTGTCACCGACCCCGCCGGTGGAGTGCTTGTCCACGGTCGCCAATGCCTTGCCGTCCACCCGGAGATCGGTGAAATCCAGTCGTGGGCCGGATGCCAGCATCGCCGCGGTCCAGCGGGCGATCTCGCCACGATCCATGCCGCGCAGGAAGATCGCCATCAACAGTGCCGACATCTGTTCGGGGACAACCCCGCCGTCGGTGAAGGCCGCGATGACCCAGTCGATGGCGGCATCGGGCAACCGGGCGCCGTCCCGTTTGGTGCGGATCACCGTCGGTGCGTCGAATGCGAAATCGGTCAAGAAGGTTCCTGGCGGGCAAGATCATCGGGACCGAATGCGTCAGGCAATAAGTCACCGAGCGGTCGGGGCCCATCCGGATGGTCGATCAGCAGCTGTGGGCCGCCGTGCTCGAGCAGCACCTGCCGACATCTCCCGCACGGCATCAGCGGCGACCCGTGACCGTCAACGCAGGCCAGCGCGACCAGCCGGCCACCACCGGTGGAATGCAGGGCGCACACCACGCCGCACTCGGCGCAGAGACCAAGGCCATACGAGACATTCTCCACATTGCATCCGGTCACCACGCGGCCGTCGTCCACTAATGCCGCCGCACCCACCGGGAACCGCGAGTACGGCGCGTACGCGCCTGATGACACTTGAATTGCCTTGTCCCGCAGCATGTTCCAGTCGATATTCGACATTTTGCAACCCCGCTCGCCGATGGGCTGACCTAAGCAAGCCCACCCTAACCTGTGCCACGACACACAATTTGGATGGGACTGTTCGGTACCAACAGCATGTTGATCAAGTTAAGCTCGGTTGCCCGGCTAGAGCTGTTTGCTGACGGTTTTTGAAGGCGGTGAGGACAATTACGACAACCGCGGATCCGGCCACACCTAAGTCGCCTACATCTACGCCGCGTAGGCGGCGACCACCTCGGACCCTGTATCGGGGCGACCCCGGTATGTGGGCGTGGGTGCTGCATCGCATCAGTGGCGCGACGATCTTCTTCTTCTTGTTTGTCCACGTGTTGGACGCGGCGGTGCTGCGGGTCAGCCCGCAGGCATACAACGAGGTCCTGTCGACATATAAGACCCCGATCGTCGGCTTGATGGAATTCGGCCTGGTGGCCGCTGTGCTCTTCCACGCACTGAACGGGATCAGGGTCATCCTGATCGACTTCTGGTCCGAGGGCCCGCGCCACCAGCGGCGGATGCTGTGGATCGTCGCGGTCACGTTCTTGGTGCCGTTCGTGATGGCCGGAGTGGTCATCGGCATTCACGCCTGGGAGCACCTGCGATGAGCACACCCGACCTGCAACTCGGTCCCGGTCAGATAGCAC
This sequence comes from Mycobacterium sp., assembly GCA_032162485.1. Classification (GTDB taxonomy): domain Bacteria; phylum Actinomycetota; class Actinomycetes; order Mycobacteriales; family Mycobacteriaceae; genus Mycobacterium. The sequence continues at coordinate 1,873 of JAVROZ010000155.1, read as the reverse complement.
CGGTAAAACAACGCAGCCACGACCGTCCCGCCAGCCTGGACAATCCGCGTTCGCCGCGGCGCCGTGCGGGAATCCCCAACTTCGAGAAATTCGCCTGGCTGTTCATGCGGTTCTCCGGCATCGCGCTGGTGGTCCTGGCCATCGGGCACCTGTTCATCATGTTGATGTGGGACGACGGCGTTTACCGCCTCGACTTCAACTTCGTTGCGCAACGCTGGGCTTCGCCGTTCTGGCAGTTCTGGGATCTGGCGTTGTTGTGGCTGGCGCAACTGCACGGCGGCAACGGGCTGCGCAACATCATCGACGACTACAGCCGTAAAGACGTCACCCGGTTCTGGCTCAACAGCGTGCTGCTGTTGTCGATCGGCTTCACGTTGGTGCTGGGAACCTACGTGATCGTGACTTTCAACCCGAACATCTCCTAAGAGTCCTGGGAGGCTGACATGTATTCGCCACCTTCTCCCCATCGCTTCGTCCCCCTCGCCGCTACGCGGCTGGGGGCGCCCCCACTGCATCGTCGGAGGCGGTCTTGATCCAGCAACACCGATACGACGTGGTGATCGTCGGCGCCGGCGGTGCCGGAATGCGCGCCGCGGTAGAAGCGGGTCCGCGGGTTCGTACCGCGGTGCTGACCAAGCTCTACCCCACCCGCAGCCACACCGGCGCCGCCCAGGGCGGCATGTGCGCCGCGCTGGCCAACGTCGAAGAGGACAACTGGGAGTGGCACACGTTCGACACCGTCAAGGGCGGCGACTATCTCGCCGACCAGGACGCCGTGGAGATCATGTGCAAGGAAGCCATCGATGCGGTGCTCGACCTGGAGAAGATGGGGATGCCGTTCAACCGCACCCCGGAGGGCCGCATCGACCAGCGCCGCTTCGGCGGACACACCCGCGACCACGGCAAGGCCCCGGTGCGCCGGGCCTGTTATGCGGCCGACCGCACCGGCCACATGATCCTGCAGACGCTCTACCAGAATTGCGTCAAACACGACGTGCAGTTCTTCAACGAGTTCTATGCCCTGGACCTCGCGCTCACCCAGACCCCGACCGGCCCGGTGGCCACCGGCGTGGTGGCCTATGAGCTGGCGACGGGCAATATTCACGTCTTCCACGCCAAAGCCATCGTGCTGGCCACCGGTGGCTCCGGCCGGATGTACAAGACCACCTCAAACGCCCACACCCTGACCGGCGACGGCATCGGCATCGTGTTCCGCAAGGGACTTCCCTTGGAGGACATGGAATTTCACCAATTCCACCCGACCGGTCTGGCCGGTCTGGGCATCCTGATCTCCGAAGCCGTGCGCGGCGAGGGCGGACGGTTGCTCAACGCCGACGGCGAACGTTTCATGGAGCGCTACGCCCCGACGATCGTCGACCTGGCCCCGCGTGACATCGTCGCGCGCTCAATGGTTCTCGAAGTGCTGGAGGGCCGCGGCTGCGGGCCGCTCAAGGACTACGTCTACATCGACGTCCGACACCTCGGTGCGGACGTGCTCGAGGCCAAGCTGCCCGACATCACCGAATTCGCCCGCACCTACCTCGGGGTGGACCCGGTGCACGAGTTGGTCCCCGTCTACCCGACGTGCCACTACGTGATGGGCGGCATCCCCACCACCATCACCGGACAAGTGCTGCGCGACAACACCAACACCGTCCCCGGCCTGTTCGCCGCCGGCGAGTGCGCGTGCGTGTCGGTGCATGGCGCTAACCGGTTGGGCACCAACTCGCTGTTGGACATCAACGTGTTCGGGCGCAGGGCCGGTGTCGCCGCGGCCACTTACGCACAGGGACACGACTTCTCCGATATGCCACCGGAACCGGCGGCCATGGTGGTGAGCTGGGTCGCCGACATCCTGTCTGAGCACGGCAAC
>JAVROZ010000154.1:0-2709 GCA_032162485.1 Mycobacterium sp. | reverse complement strand
TCTTCGAGAAGCTGCTGGGGGACAGGCCGCATCGCAGCGTGCGCCGCCAACACAGCTGGTTGCTCGAGCAGGTGTCGTTCATATCGGCAATCGAGCACTACACCGCCGTCCTGGGGGAATGGATTTTGGATTCGCCCGCCCTGGACGCCGTCGGCTCCGACCCGGTGATGCTGGACATGCTGCGGTGGCATGGGGCCGAAGAGGTCGAGCACAAAGCGGTCGCGTTCGACACCATGAAGCATCTGCGCGCCGGGTATTGGCGGCAGGTGCGCGCCCAACTGGCGGTGACGCCGGTGCTGTTGCTGTTGTGGATTCGCGGAGTGAAATTCATGCTCTCGGTGGATCCGTACGTGCCGGCGGGCACTAAAGCGAGCTGGCGGGGCTACCTCAGGGCGGCACGGCGTGGCCTGGTGCCCAGGCCGCTGCGGTTGATCCGAGTGGTCGGCTCCTATTACCGGCCGGGCTTTCACCCCTCGGAGTTGGGCGGGTTGGAGCGGGCAGTCGACTACCTGGCGGTGTCGCCTGCGGCCCGCGCGTCGCACTGATTGATGAGGATCGTCACCGCATCTGACGGCGTCACGTTAAGCGTTCGCCGGTACAACGAGATCGACCCGGCCCGCCCGACAATCTTGGCCATTCACGGCTATCCCGACAACCATCATCTCTGGGACGGCGCGGCCGAAACCCTCACCCAGCGCTACAACTTCGTGGCCTACGACGTGCGCGGTGCCGGCGAATCGTCGCGTCCCCCAAGCCGATCCGGATACCGGCTGGAACAGCTGGTGGCCGACGTGGATGCGGTAATCGACAGCTTGGGCGTCGAGCAGGTACATCTGCTGGCGCACGACTGGGGCTCGGTTCAGGGCTGGGCGGTTGTCACCGACGAGTCGGTGACGCGCAAGGTGGCGTCGTTCACGTCGATCTCGGGCCCGCACTTGCAGTACACCGCCAAGTTCCTGCGCTCAGCCCGCAGCCCACGTGCCGTCGCTCAGGTGACCAGGCAGGTTCTGTCGTCCGGCTATATCTGGTTCTTCCTGTGCCCGGGTCTTCCCGAACTTGCCTTCCGCTCCCGGCTCGGCGTGAAAGTCGTTGAGGGTTTTGAGCGCATCGGCCGATCGAGCACGCTGAGCCGCCGTGGCAAGACGCCGCGCGGGATCGGCGACTACGTCAACGGCCTCAACCTCTACCGCGAGAATCTGCCTGGTCCGCTGCTGTCACCGGGCCGCCAGTTAGCGCAGACCAACGTCCCGGTTCAGGTCCTCGTGCCGAACAAGGACATGTTCGTCACGGCTGCGCTGCAGCGGTTCCTGGGCGCAATACCGTTGCGAAGCAGGGTCATCCCGATCGAAGGCGGCCACTGGGTGGTGACATCGCGGCCGGACGTCATTGCCCGACTCGCCGGCGAGTGGGTCGATCAGACCGTCCGGGGTGCCGTCACCGCCGGCGCGTCGGTGGTACGTGGTGGCTCGCGTGAGGTACGAGGCAAGCTGGCGCTGGTCACCGGGGCGGGCTCGGGTATCGGTCGCGCCACCGCCGTCGAACTGGCCCGCAACGGAGCCAGCATGGTGGTGAGCGTGGACCGCGACCTGGCCGCGGCCAATGAGAGTGCGGACGCTGTGCGTGCCGCCTGTGCCGAGGCGGCGGTGTACCAGGTCGACGTCACCGATGAAGCTGCGATGAATGACCTTGCCACCCAGGTGCGTAACGAGCACGGTGTGGTCGACATCCTGGTGAACAACGCCGGTATCGGAATGGCGGGCCGGTTCCTGGAGACGACATCGGAACATTGGGACGCCATCATGGCGGTCAACGTTCGCAGCGTCATCACAGGCAGCAGGGCCTTCGGCGCTCAGATGGTGGAGCGCGGCGAGGGTGGGACGATCATCAACCTGTCGTCGGCCGCGGCTTTTATGCCGTCGAAATCCATGATCGCCTACAGCACCACCAAGGCGGCGGTGCTCGGATTCAGCGAATCGTTGCGTGCCGACCTCGCCGACGAGGGCATCACCGTGACCGCTGTGTGCCCGGGATTCGTCAACACGAACATCGCTAAAAACACTGTGTATGCCGGTTATTCGGCCGAACAGCAGGCGCGCTCCCGAGAGAAGGCGGACGCCGCCTACCGGCGGCGCAACTTCACCCCGGAAGCCACCGCCAAGGCGATCGTCAAATCCATCAGGACGGGCCCGGCCGTACTGCCGGTCGCCGCGGAGTCGAGGCTCGGTTATGCGCTGCGCCGCATCAGCCCATCCGCGCTCCGGCTGTTGGCCCGCTTGGACATTCGGCAGAGGTAGGTATGTGACCGTGCCGGAGAGTATTTGGACAAGCAGGCCCGCCGACCTGTACGGCCGTCGTGACCATGATCGCTTCTACACGCTGCTGTGGGGTGTGCGCACGATGCTGGGCGGACTCGCCGCGGCCTCGCGATGGAAACCTTCTCGGGTGCCGACGGTGCGACGCACGCACAGCGCCACCGTCATCGAACGCAAAATCGTCGCAACGGATGTGGTCGCACTGACGTTGGCCGACCAGGACGGGGGATTGTTGCCGTCCTGGACTCCCGGTGGACACATCGATGTTCAGTTGCCCTCGGGCCGACGTCGGCAGTACTCGCTTGGTGGTCCGCCGGGGCGGCGAACGGATTACCGTATCGCCGTGCGCCGCATCGCCGATGGCGGCGGAGGTTCTATCGAGATGCACGAGGCCTTC
>JAVROZ010000153.1:0-2699 GCA_032162485.1 Mycobacterium sp. | reverse complement strand
GGACGCTCGCCACCAGGAACAGCCCGGCCGCACCCGTCACCAGCCGACGACTGGTGCGGGGCTCCGAACCCGCATACTACGCTGCGGCGCAGCGCTTTTCGTCGTCATGACCGCTTGGGGCCTGGTCAGTTCTGCAGAATCGGCTGCACAACCGGCACTGGCCGCCGAACCCGCGCAGCTGGCCCGCGACCTGGTCACCGATGAGCAAGCGCTGCGCGACCCGTCGTCCTCGGATGCTGTGCTGCAGGCTGCGGCGCTTCGCCAGCAGGCCGCCTACCGCGCGATCGGACGCCACCCTGAGTGGGAGCCGATCGTGCGACCGGTAATTCCAGCCTCGCTCGCCGGAATCTATGGCCTCAACGTCGACGCGCGCCACCACCTCATGGCACTGAACGGCGGAGACATCAAAGACACGCTGCCCGCGTGGCGTATCGACCCGCCGGCGCCCACCGACGAGCTACTCGGCTACTACCGCGCCGCAGAGGCGGCCAGCGGCGTGGGCTGGAATTATCTGGCGGCGATCAACATGGTCGAAACCGATTTCGGTCGCATCGCCGGATTGAGCACCGCCGGCGCGCAGGGGCCCATGCAGTTTCTGCCGTCGACCTTCGCCTCGTACGGCGAGGGCGGCGACATTCGTTCTCCGCGGGACAGCATCATGGCGGCCGGTCGCATGCTCGCCGCCAACGGTTTCGCCGGTGATCGCGACCGCGCCATCTTCAGCTACAACCACTCGAGCCACTACGTCGCCGCGGTCAATGACTACGCCGCCGCGATGGCCAGTGATCCGGTCGCCTTCGGCGACTACCACCGGTGGGACGTGTACTACCTGACCACCTCGGGTGATGTGCTCTTGCCCATCGGTTACTCGGCATCGGGACGCATCCCGGTCGCCGAGTACCTGGCGGGCCATCCGCAGTGAGCGAAAGGGCATTGACAGGCAAGTAGCCACTTGCATAACGTGGGCGCGTGGGCGACGTCTTCAAGGCCTTGGCCGACCCCACGCGACGCACGATTCTCGACGAACTGACGGATCGAAATGGACAGACGCTCTTTGAGATCTGCGCACGTCTGACGACCAAACACGGGCTCGGCTCGTCCCGGCAGGCAATCTCACAGCATCTCGACGTCCTCGAAGACGCCGGTCTGGTCGAGATTCGCCGCGAGGGCAGGTACAAGTTTCACGACATCAACACCGCTCCGCTAGAACCGATCGTCGCTCGGTGGCTCGAGCCGGGGAAAGGATCACCATGAGGATCAACCTGACCAGCGTGCTCGTCGACGACCAGGACAAAGCGCTGCGGTTCTATACCGAGGTTCTCGGCTTCACGCAGAAACACGATGTTCCGATGGGTGAGCATCGGTGGATCACCGTGGTGTCCTCGGAGGATCCCGGCGGCACCGAATTGGTCCTCGAACCCGATCAGCACCCGGCGGCCAAGCCGTTCAAGGAAGCACTGGCCGCCGACGGTATCCCGTTCACGTCCTTCGGCGTCGATGACGTCCATGCGGAATACGAGCGGCTGAGTGGTCTGGGGGTGCGCTTCACCCAGCAGCCCACGGACATGGGGCCTGTGACATCAGCGGTGCTCGACTACACCTGCGGCAACTTGATCCAGTTCGCCCACCTGACCGGTTGAGTCGCGGTTCTGGTCATGCACTCGTTGGAAAACAGCAGGACCGGCCAGGACACGATCGAGCCCAGAAATGAGACCACCAGGTCGGCGCCACGCAGCTGGTGCAGGTGCTCGGTATGGGTTGACGACCAGAGGAGTCCCACGATGAAGTACGGGACGCCGAGGATGACCGCAAGGCCGATAAATTCGGCGATCGTCAACTTGTAGTCGAGCAACTGACGAATTTTCGTGAGCATTGACGCCCCCTGTCGAGCAATCAATATGTTAACACCTATTCCGCTCAAGCGTTGCTTTATTCGACGGCCGTGTGAGAACCTCGGAATGCCTGGTGAGCTTGCATTTGAGTAGTCGGAAAGCTTCGTACAGCTTAGGGGTGGGTTAATGTCTGTTCCACAGATTCCAGCAGGCGATCGCGCCACGTTGTCCATCAACCACACCCGCATACACCTCACTCGGCAGACGGCCCGCTGGACCGATGCTCCCGTTGATATCCGGGAGGCGATGGACTTCTGGGCGTTCGCAGCCGGGGCAGCGAATGTGGTCATGCAATTGTCTCGGCCCGGGGTGGGGCACGGGGTCGTGGAATCGAAGGTGGATTCCGGCAACCTCTTGAAGCACCCGTGGAAAAGGGCGCGCACCACGTTCCAATACCTGGCCGTCGCGGTCTTCGGGTCGCCGCAGGACCGCGCGGCGTTCCGCGAGGCCGTTGATGGCGCACACAGACACGTGCAATCCACGGCCGAGAGCCCGGTTCGCTACAACGCCTTCGATCGTGACCTGCAGATGTGGGTGGCCGCGTGCCTTTACGTCGGTTTAGAAGACACCTATCTGCTGCTTCGCGGACCGATGAACGAGGAGCAGGCCGAAGCGTTCTACCGCTCGGCCGCGACCCTGGGCACCACACTGCAGGTGCGCGAGGATCAGTGGCCGCCGACGCGAAAGGCGTTTGATGACTACTGGATTGAGGCGTGCCAGCAGGTGGAGATCGGGGGCGCGGTCGGTGGCTATCTGCTCGAACTGATCGATCTTCGAATGATCAACCCGCTGCTGCGACTGCCTTTT
>JAVROZ010000152.1:0-2747 GCA_032162485.1 Mycobacterium sp. | reverse complement strand
CCAGGATGTACAGCAGAATCTTGACGACATAGAACAGGTGCAGCACCACCGGCGTGCCGAAGCCCACCTCGGCCCAGTGTCGGGCCATCGGGCGGATCTTTTCGGCGCGAGTGCCCTTGCTCCATTCGGCGAAGTCGACCTGCGGCAGTTCGGGCTTCAGAAATCCCATGCTGCACAGACTAGAACGTGTTCTAGGCGATGGGCTCGGGTTACCGTTCCGTTTGTCAGCCGGCCTGCCCGCGGTTACCGTGAATTTGGTCGGCCTGCGGCATAGGAGATCCACATCATGGGCACACCTCGGTTCTTCATTGCTGCGCTCAGCGCTGCCTCGATCGGCTGCATCGCCGCGATCATCGCTAGCCCCGTCGCCCAGGCCCAAGCCGCCTCACCGGGAGACTCGTGCACGGTGCTCCATGGAACCACCCAGGACGCCAACGGCCGGACATTGTGGTGCAACCCGACTGTGACCGGCAATCACGGCCTGGTGTGGCAGTACGGCGGGCCGGGCTAAGCACGATTGCCCGACTCCACAGCCCGCCGTTCCGGCGCGCATCGTCGTCGGGCTGGGCATCACGGCGCGCCCGGCGGGAGAAAAGGCAGGGCCGGCGGGCAACCGTGGCGGGCCAACTCCAGCACCGCGTCGACGTCAACATGCCGTTCGACCAGATCGCCGAGAAGATCCAGGCGGCGCTCGCGGGCGGCCACAAAGCACGTGCCCGACGGAGTGAGGCCGAGCGTCTCCTGCAGGAAGGCCGCCCGCAGGGCGTCACCTTCCAACGAACCGTGCCACATCGTGCCGAACACCCAACCGTGCCGCGCGCCGCCGAGGAACTCCTCGACGGCGTCACCGCGGGAAATCCGGCCGTGGTGGATTTCGTAGCCCGACGCAGGCACGCCGAGTCCGTCGCCCTGGGGTAGCCGCAGCGCCTTCTCGGCGCCAAAAGTGGTTTCCACGTCGAGCAACCCCAGTCCTTCGACCTCGGCAACGGGACCTTCTATGCCGTATGGGTCGCTAATCCGCCGGCCCAGCATCTGGAATCCGCCGCAGATGCCGAGCAAAGGCTTGCCCGCCGCGGCGTGCGCCAGCACCGCGCGATCCAGGCCTCGCGCCCGCAGCCAGCCCAGATCGGCGATCGTCGACCGGGTGCCCGGCAACACGATCAGGTCGGCGTCGCCAAGCGCGCGGGGATCGGAGGCGAATACGACATCCAAGTCGGGTTCCAGACCCAGCGCGTCGACATCGGTGAAGTTGCTGATCCGTGGCAGTCGCAGGACGACCACCCGGCGGGCTCCGATACCGGCCGCGCGCCGTCCCGCCAGGTCGAGAGCGTCCTCTGAGTCCAGCCAGAGGTCAGGGTGCCAGGGCAGGGTGCCGTAAACCCTTCGCCCGGTGACCCGTTCCAGATCGCGCAGGCCCGGGGTCAGCAAGTCGAGGTCGCCGCGAAACTTGTTGACCACAAACCCCGCAATTAGCGCCTGGTCCTCGGCGGACAGCAGCGCGACGGTACCCAGAAACGCCGCGAACACCCCGCCGCGGTCGATGTCCCCGACCACTACGGTCGGCAGTCCCGCGTGCCGGGCCAGCCCCATGTTGACGTAATCACCTGCGCGCAAGTTGATTTCGGTAGGACTGCCCGCCCCCTCCGCGACAACGACGTCGTATCGAGCGGCGAGATCGTCGTAGGCTCGGTGCGCCGCCTCGGCGAGCGGCCGCCGTCCCTCAAACCAACTCGACGATGCCAGCTCGCCCCAGGGCCTGCCCATCAGCACCACGTGGCTGCGTTGGTCGCTGCCCGGCTTCAGCAGGACCGGATTCATGGACGCCTCGGGTGTCGCCCTGGCCGCGAGTGCCTGCACCCATTGGGCCCGGCCGATCTCCACCGCGGTGTCCGGGCCCGCGCAGACCATCGAATTGTTGGACATGTTCTGCGCCTTGAAGGGCGCCACCTTGACCCCACGTCGGGCCAGCGCGCGGCACAGCCCGGCGGTCACGGTGCTCTTGCCGGCGTCACTCGTCGTACCGGCGACCAGCAAACCAGACATCACCCGTGCCTTGAGAGATCCACTGCCCGCCTCCGTCTTTGGTTCACCGATGAGCATGCCACTGTCAATCAGTGACCGAGGGCAGCGGGGACGGCTAGGGCATCAGGTCGGTGGCCGCGCGGAACGAGCCGTCCATGTAGAACGGCGTCGAGTCGTGTCGGTGCGCGATGAGCCACGATCCGTCGACTCGGCGCAGGCCGAAAGTTGAGCGGTACCAGCTCGAGATCGACTCGACCTGACCGGCGGGTGTCACCGCCATGTGGGCCAGGGTGTGTACGACGGCAAGGTCGCCGTCTTGGCTCACGACTGGGTCGCGGTACGTGATGAGTACCGGGCCGTCGAACGATGCGAACCAGGCCCGAATGCCGTCGACGGTGCCATAAGGCGTGTCGGGGCCCTGCTGAAGTGGCGGCGCAAGCGAATACGACACCACATCGTCGGTGTAGAAGGTGAACAGGCGTTCGGCGTCGCGCGCCGCGTGCGCGGCCACGAACTCGTCGAGGACAGCGTGGATCTCCGTCCCGGCGTGGCTGATCTTCATCTTTTGAATCCCTTCTCCGGGGCTCCACGACGCAGAGCCTTCAGAAGGGTGTCGAAGCCGCGTCGCCAGTTTCGACACAGAAGCGAACAAGTGGTCCGATAGTCCGAAAGATCGCACGGAGGTTCCGATGAAGTACATGATCTTGATTCAGAGCAACCCGCAG
>JAVROZ010000151.1:0-2554 GCA_032162485.1 Mycobacterium sp. | reverse complement strand
GCGATGTCGGTCGCGGACAGAAATCCAGGCTCGGACTTCCATCTCGCGGCGGACCTGTCCGGCGGTGTGCTCAGCGGCCCGGTCGGAAGCCTCGTCGCCCGAGTTCTTCGTTCCGACGTCCAAAAGTCGGTTAAGAATCTGGCCGAATTGCGTTAGCCGGACTTCATCCGTCACAGAGTAATTCGCGTTCGACTTCCCGAACTCGCCTGCGCTCCTCGGCCAGCCAAGCCAGTCCGGCACCGAAGACCAGCATTCCGCAACTGACCACGGCGATGCCGACGCCTGCCTGCCCCAGCGCGAATGTCACCGCGGAAACCACGAAGACCAGAACCGCGCCCGCCACCACAACGAGACCGGGTGCGCGTTCCGCTTTCGTTTCGAAAACTTCCAGGTCATGCATCGAGCCGTGCGCGATATTCGCCATGAGCGTCTCCTATTGCTGCAGTCACTTGCAGTCGACCGTCCCGAACGGCCGGATTGGAGCCCATCAGGGACTACCCGAAATGCCCACTCAAAAAACGAAATCCGTGCCTTCGAGGCTAATCCGCGGCTAATCCGTGGGCCGCAATCGGCGCACCGGCCGGATCTCAATGGCGTTGATCGTCAGGGCCCGGCGGCTGATCAGCCAGCCCACATCGGTCAGTTCATACTCGTCGTCGTAACGCAGATGCCAGGCGACGTCGACCACCTCGTCCGACCGCTCATCCCAATGGTGCGCAACGCACGTGATGCGTCCCCGGGCGAACCCGTCCGACTGCGTCGCGTCGTATACCTCACCGACGATCGCATGTTCGGTGCGCGCGACCCGGGCGACGGCAGCCACAGCCGACGAGATTGCCGGCCGGCCCCGGTGCGAACGGACGGGCTTCAGTTCCGCTGGCGGCTCGGGCACCGCCAGTTCAGCGTTATCTGTGAAAAGTGTTGCCACCAAATCGAATTGACGGTCGTCGACGCAGGCAGCATAACGGTGCACCAGATCGCTGAGGGCCGCGGAGTCCGGCGGTGAAGGGCGCACGAAATCTCAGGCCGTCTCGGGAGCCGTCTGGGCGCGTACCGCCTCGAGCAGGGTTGCCGCCCGGGAATCGGTGAAGATCTCTTCCAGCAACAGCGGTCGGCCGTCCGGGCCGGTCAGCGGCACCCGCCAGTTCGGGTACTCGTCGGTGGTGCCGGGCTGGTTCTGGGTGCGCCGATCGCCGACCGCATCGGTCAGCGCAACGCCCAGCAGCCGCGACGGTGTCCGGCCCAGGTACCGGTAGAGGGCCAGGATCAGCTGTTCCGGATTGTCTTCCCCGTCGTCGAGGAGGCCGACCCGACGCAGCTCGCCCAGCCACGCCGCCCGGTCAGTCGCGGCGGATTCCAGCTCCTCCCGGACCGGACGGGCCAGCAATCCCAACGCTTCACGCAGTCGCACATGATCACCGGCGAGGTAACCGGCGGTCGGTGGCAAATCGTGGGTGGTGACAGAGGACAAGCAGTACTCCCGCCAGCGCTCCGCCGGTAGGGGGCCACCCTTGCCGGTTGGGTTGTCGCGGTCCTGCTCGAACCACAGGATTGAGGTGCCCAGCAGACCGCGTAATAGTAAGTAGTCGCGCACCCACGGTTCGACGGTGCCGAGGTCTTCGCCGACCACGATCGCCCCCGCCCGGTGCGCTTCCAGCGCCACTATGCCGATCATCGCCTCGTGTTCGTAGCGCACGTAAGTGCCTTCGGTCGGCGGGGTGTCGCGGGGGATCCACCACAACCGAAACAATCCGATGATGTGGTCGATGCGTACCCCGCCGGCATGGCGCAGCACCGCCCGGATCAGGGCGCGGAACGGTCGGTATTCCAACTCGTTGAGCCGGTCTGGGCGCCACGGCGGCTGCGACCAGTCCTGTCCGAGCTGGTTGAACTCGTCCGGAGGTGCACCGGCGGTTACCCCGAGGGCGAGCACATCCTGCAGGGCCCATGCGTCGGCGCCGTTGGGATGTACCCCGACGGCAAGGTCATGCATGATTCCCAGCGACATTCCGGCCCGTTTGGCTTGCGACTGGGCCGCGGCGAGCTGCTCGTCCAGCTGCCACTGCAACCAGCGGTGGAAATCGACAGCACTGGCGTTCTTTGCGACGAAGTCGGCGACCCCGGCCGCGTACGGATGCCGTAGCGATTTTGGCCATCGGTGCCAGTCAATGCCGTATTTCTCAGCCAACGCGCACCAGGTGGCGAAATCGTCCAGTGCGTGGCCCTCCCGGGCGCGGAAGGTGGCATAGGCAAGCTCGCGACCCGCCGACCGGGGCAACCGGTAGATGAGTTTGAGCGCCGCCCGCTTGGCGGTCCAGGCGGTATCGCGATTGATGCTGTCGGTCCGGTCGGCCCGGTCCTGCACCTCGTCGCGCAACTGCCGCACCCGGCCGCGTTTGGGCAGGTCGACAAACTCGGGAATGGCTTCAACACGCAGATAGAGCGGATTGACGAAGCGCCGCGAGGTGGGCAGGTACGGCGAAGGTTCCATCGGCTCTAGCGGCGCCTGGGATCCCGACGGCGCTGCGGCATGCAGTGGGTTGACCAACACATA
>JAVROZ010000150.1:0-8181 GCA_032162485.1 Mycobacterium sp. | reverse complement strand
TTGCCGGTCAGCGACAGGGCGAAACCGATGGCGCCGGGAACGATCAGCGCCAGTGTCGGCGCTTTTCGCGAGTTGGTGATCGACAATACCGTCGGCAGGTAGCCCGCCCGGGACAGCGCAAACAGCTGGCGCGAGTACGCATAAATGATGGAGAAGAAGCTGGCGACGAGGCCGGCCAAGCCGATGTAGTTGACAACCTTGGCCGCGCCGAGAGGGCCCAGCGCCGCCACCAGTGGATTACCGGAAGTCGACATCGCTTGGGCGCCACCGGCACCCGTGGTCAGCAGCAACACGGCTACGCACGTCACGAGCAGGACGGCGAACGCGGCGGTGATGCCCCTCGGAACGTTGCGGGCCGGATTCGCCGTCTCCTCGGCGGCCAGTGGGACACCCTCGATCGCGAGGAAGAACCAGATCGCGAATGGCAACGCCGACCACACGCCGAGGTAGCCGTGCGGCAGAAAGGCCGACGCTCCCACCGCCGTGTCGGACGGCGTGATGTCATTCAAATTCCCCGATTGGAAACGACCGATGGCGGCGACCGCGAAAATTGCAATCCCAACCAGCGCAACTGCGGTGATGGCGAACATCGCCTTCAGTGCCTCGCCCACGCCGGCCAGATGAATGCCGATGAATAACGCGTAAATCGCCAAATACACGTACCAGCCGTCATGAATGCCGAAGAGCTGCAATGACTGCACATATGCGCCGATGAAGGTGGCGATTGCTGCCGGCGCAATCGAATATTCGATCAATACGGCGGTACCGGTCGCGAACCCACCCCACCGGCCCAGTGCGCGCCGCGCGAACGTATAGCCGCCGCCCGCGGTAGGCAGCGCCGATGACAGCTCGGCCATCCCCAGCACCAAAGCCAGATACATGGCGGCGATGACCCCAGTGGCGATCATCAGTCCGCCGAAACCGCCGCGCGCCAACCCGAAGTTCCACCCGGAATAGTCGCCCGACACCACATAGCTGACACCGAGGCCAGCCAGTAACAACCAACCGGCGCTGCCGGTCTTCAGCTGCCGCTTCTCGAGGTAGGTGCGCGGCTCCGGGTGGCTTTCCACAGCGCTCCAACCGTAGGGCAGGATCGGCAGTTATGGATCAGGTATGGGCGAACCGGGCCGGTAGCTGCGAAACAGCCATCACGCGACGGCACCTGAAGCGGGTCTGGGGACTGCCCGGAACTCAGCTCGGCGTGGTGGCGTGGCCATCGGATCGCAAGGACCGGCTGTTCGCCACCTGGCACTACTGGTGGCAGGCGCACCTGCTGGATTGCCTGCTGGACGCGCAGCTGCGTGATCCGCAACCAGAACGCCGCACCCGGATCAACCGGCAGGTTCGCTCACACCGGTTGCGCAACAACTTCCGGTGGACCAACAGCTACTACGACGACATGGCTTGGCTGGCGCTGGCCCTGGAGCGCGCCGCGCGCATCGCGGACGTCGAACGCAGCCGCGCCCTCCCCAAACTCGCCAATCAGTTCCTCAATGCGTGGATGCCCGAGCATGGCGGCGGCATCCCGTGGCGCAAGCAGGACCGGTTCTTCAACGCCCCCGGCAACGGTCCGGCCGGGATCTTCCTGGCCCGCTACGGCGATCACCTCAAGCGCGCCGAGCAGATGGGTGACTGGATCGACCGCGAGCTGATCGATCCGGAGACGCACCTGGTGTTCGACGGCATCAAGGACGGCTCGCTGGTTCGCGCGCAGTACACCTACTGCCAGGGCGTGGTGCTCGGCCTGGAGACCGAGCTCGCCAAGCGCACCGGGGCCGAAGCCCGGGAGCGGCACAAAATGCGGGTGCACCGTCTGGTCGCCGCGGTCAGCGAACAGATGGCGCCGGCCGGTGTACTCAAGGGCACCGGCGGTGGTGACGGCGGCCTGTTCTCCGGCATCACCGCGCGCTACCTGGCCCTGGTGGCCACCGACCTGCCGGGTGACTCCGCTGACGACGCCGTGGCCCGTGACACCGCTCGCAGCATCGTGCTGGCCAGTGCGAAGTCGGCATGGGACTACCGGCAGACGGCCGACGGGCTACCGGTTTTCGCCGCGTTCTGGGATCGGGACGCAGAACTGCCGACCGCCGGCGGTCAGCGGGCGGAGTTTTCTGGGGGCGCGGTGAGCAGTTCCGAGATTCCGGAGCGGGACCTGTCGGTGCAGCTGTCCGGCTGGATGCTGATGGAAGCCGCCCACAATGTGGTGGCCGTCAAGTCACTCGGGTAGCGGTAGCGGGTCCGATTCCTCCTGCGGAGCGCGTTTGCGCGACCGGTAGCCGCGAAAGGCCGCGATGAACGCGGGAATCATCGACACGAACAGGATGCCCAGGATGATTTTTTCCAGGTTCTGGTGCACGAACGGCACGTTGCCCAGAAAGTAGCCCGCGACTGTGACGCCGCCACCCCAGAGAACGCCGCCCACAATGTCGAACGCCAGGTACAGCGGATAACGCATGTAGGACACGCCGGCGATCACCGGGGTGAACGTCCGCACGAACGGCATGAATCGGGCCAGGATGATCGCCCACGCCCCGTACTTTTCGAAGAATGCGTGTGAGTCGGTCACGTAGTGCTTCTTGAAGAAGCGCGAATCTTCCTTCTTGAACAGCGCGGGCCCGATGCGGCGACCGATGAAATACCCGGTCTGGTCGCCGAGGATGGCGGCTAACGCGACGCTGGGGGCGAGCACCCAGATGTCGAGTGTCCCCTTGTTGGCGAGCAATCCACCCGTGAACAACAGCGATTCGCCCGGCAGCAGCGGAAACAGCAGTCCCGTCTCGACGAAGACGATGACCAGGATCGTCGGCAGCACGGCCGAGGCGAACAAACCCTGCGGCCCGACCCAATACATGGGGTCGAGGATGTTCGGCAGTGCCCCCACGGTGGTGCTCATGATGCTTCAACATACCGGCGTTGTAATACTGATTAGACCCAGTTGGTAGGTCTTTCCAGGAGGAGCCGTTCTATGCCCATCGCAACGCCCGAGATCTACGCCGAGATGCTGGGACGCGCCAAGGAGAATTCGTACGCATTCCCGGCCATCAACTGCACCTCTTCGGAGTCCATCAACGCCGCGCTCAAAGGCTTCGCCGACGCCGGCAGTGACGGCATCATCCAGTTCTCCACCGGCGGTGCGGAGTTCGGCTCCGGCCTCGGGATCAAGGACATGGTGGTCGGCGCGACAGCACTGGCTGAATTCGCGCACATCGTCGCGGACAAATACCCAATTCACGTCGCGCTGCACACCGACCACTGCCCCAAGGACAAGCTCGACAGTTATGTCCGTCCGCTGCTGGCGATCTCGGCGGAACGAGTCTCGGCGGGCAAGAACCCTCTTTTCCAGTCGCACATGTGGGACGGATCGGCGGTGCCGATCGATGAGAACCTCGCCATCGCCAAGGAGCTGCTCAAGGCCGCCGCGGCCGCCAAGATCATCCTCGAGGTCGAGATCGGCGTCGTGGGCGGCGAAGAGGACGGCGTCGAAGGCGCGATCGACGACAAGCTGTACACCACCCCGGAGGACTTCGAGAAGACGATCGACGCGCTGGGCCACGGCGAGCACGGTCATTACCTGCTGGCCGCGACATTCGGCAACGTGCACGGCGTCTACAAGCCCGGCAACGTCAAGCTGCGGCCCGACATCCTGGCCCAGGGGCAGAAGGTGGCGGCGGCCAAGCTCGGCCTGCCCGATGACGCCCAACCGTTCGACTTCGTCTTCCACGGTGGCTCTGGCTCGGCGAAGTCGGAGATCGAGGAGGCGTTGCGGTACGGCGTGGTGAAGATGAACGTCGACACCGACACCCAGTACGCGTTCACCCGCCCGATCGTCGGGCACATGTTCACCAATTACGACGGGGTGCTCAAGGTCGACGGCGACGTCGGCTCAAAGAAGGTCTACGACCCGCGCAGCTACCTCAAAAAGGCGGAGGCGGGCATGACCGAGCGCGTGGTCGAAGCCTGCAATGACCTGCACTGCGCCGGTGAGTCGCTGAAAAACTAGCTACCGGGGGACTGGCAGATCTTCCACTGGTCGTCGCCGAACTGAAGATCCAGGCTGCGGGTGGAGCGGGTCTGCGGGTCGTATGCCATGAACGTCGTGACGTTCGCCTCGGCGTGCTGGCCGTTGACCACGACCTGGTCGATGCTGGCGATGACGGGAAATTGCTTGGCCGCCGAAACCCGTTGGTAGGTTTCCGCCCAGGCCTTTTCGTCATAATCCACGTAGCCGTCCCGGGTGGTCCCACAGGTGATGCCGCGCAGCGCGGTCAGGTCGCCCCGTTGCACCGCGATGTCGAAGCTCTGGATGGTCTGTTTCACCTGCTCCTCTTGCGAGGGTTTCGCGTGCTTGCTTTTGGTCAGCAGCACGGTGCCGAAGATGGCGATCGCCGCCAACGCCAGCACGATCACCACGATCGCCAGCACCCAGCCCCAGTTGCGGTTCTTAGCGGCTGGCTTCCCCGCGCCGCGAGGTGGAATATTCTGCGGCACAGCAGCTTTCGGCGGCGGTGGTGTCGCGGAAAGCGGTTGCCCCGGGGCGTTCGGCGCCGGGTGCGTTGCGAAGACTTCGGTGGCCGCGTCCGATGCGGTGGCGATCACCTGTGTTTCTTTTGCATCGAAGCCGGGCGCTGTGAAGCGGCGTTCCGGCTCACCGTCCGGGCCGACGGCCTCCGGGGTCGGCTCCGGTTGACGCCTGGCGATTTTCAGGGTCTCGGTTTCGAGGTCGCCGGCTATCGGGGGCTGACCCTCGGTGGTTTCGTTGCCGTCGCGGTCGGGCTCGATTGCGTTGGGCATGAATGGAGCTTAGCGACCCAACTCGGGATGGTGTGACAGACGAGGCTACCGGATTGGCAGAATGGACCTTATGACGCCGACGGGTGATCTCCTGGGACCTGATCCGATCTTGCTGCCAAGCGACAGTGAGGCCGAAGACGCGCTGCTCGCCGGTGAGAATCCGGGCATCGTCGCGGCCGCCCATCCGTCGGCATCGGCGGCCTGGGCGGCGCTCGCCGAAGATGCCCTAGACGAAGACAGGGCCATCACGGCCTACGCGTATGCCCGGACCGGATACCACCGGGGCCTGGATAAGCTGCGCCGCAACGGCTGGCGAGGTTTCGGTCCGGTGCCCTTTGCACACGAACCCAACCAGGGATTCCTGCGGTGTGTGGCGGCCCTGGCGCGGGCCGCCGACGCCATCGGCGAGACGGACGAATACGGGCGCTGCCTTGATCTGCTCGACGATTGCGACCCCGCGGCGCGCGCCCAACTCGGTTTGTAGCCAGACCGTCTAGAACGTCTCTTCGCAGTTGCCGTCCGGGCAATCGATCTGCACGGTGGCGTGGTCGAGTCCACGGGTGGACAGCACCGCGCGCGCGTCTTGTAATACCCCGGCGGAGTCGCGGTCGCTGATCAGGTGTGCGGTGACCATGTCCTTGCCGGGGGACAGCGTCCACACGTGCAGGTCGTGTACGCCGGTGACGCCGTCGAGGGCGCCGAGCGCGGAACGCAGCTCGGTTACGTCGATGTGGCTCGGCGACGACTCGGACAGGATGCGCAGCGCGGCGCGGGCCAGCGCGATCGCTCGGGGCAACACCCACAGCGCGACCAGCACCGCCACCACAACGTCGGCGTAAGGCCAGTGCGTGGTAACGGTCACAACGCCGGCGATCAACACTCCGATGCTGCCGACCGTGTCGGAGACGACCTCCGTATATGCGCCCTTGACGGCCAGACTTTCCGATGCGTGCGAACGCAGCAGCATCGCTACCGCGAAATTGGCGGCAACGCCGGCCAGCGCCACCACGATCATCGGGACACCGGGGACCGCCGGCGCCCCGCCGAGCCGGTCGATCGCCTCGTAGAGAATGAACACCGCGACCCCGAGGAGTAGCACGGCATTGCCCACTGCGGTGAACACCTCGGCGCGGTGCCAGCCGTAGGTGCGGTCCGGCGACTTGCTGCCGCGTTTGGCCAGCGTGACGGCGGCCAGTCCCATGAACACGGCCACGACGTCGGTGAGCATGTGCCCCGCGTCGGCCAGCAGCGCGATCGAGTTGATCAGCAGCGAAGTGGTCAATTCGACGACGAAGAACGTCGCCAGGATGCCCGCGGCAAGGAACATCCGCGGGATCATTCGCGAGGCGTCCGCCTCGGCGGGTGTATGACTGTGTCCGGCGCCCATGGCCAGTAATATATGCGGACTCATGCATGTATTGCAAGAGCGTTCCGCCACCTTAGGCGGCGATACTCAGAACCAGGCGCCCCAGAAGCGGGTCAACGTCGCCCCCGCGATCGACAGCCGCGGCGGCACCCCGGACAGGCCGAAAAGCGAGTACACGATGTCGAAAAACCACTGGTTCACCGTCGGCGCGAACAGCAAGACCAGCAGGATGAACACGCCGAATTGCTTCGCGGGCGCGACCGTGCGCTGTGTCTGCGGGCTCAGGTGCGGCTCGACGGCGTCGTAGCCGTCCAGGCCCGGGACCGGCAACAGGTTGAGTACCACCGCGGTGAGTTGCAGGAAGCCCAGGAACGCCAAGCCTGCGGTCAGCACCAGGTGCTTGGGGTCGTAGAACACCCGGGTCGCGACCAGCAGCAGCACGGCCAAGACGAGGTTTGCCGCCGGCCCGGCCAAGCTGACCAGAGTGCGTCGGGTGGGCGTCATGAACGAGGTCTGCACCCACACCGCGGCTCCGGGCAGGCCGATCCCGCCCAGCGCGATGAACACCATCGGCAGCAGCAGCGACAGTGCGGGATTGCTGTAGCGCCGCGGATCCAGGGTCAGGTAGCCGCGCACCGCGATATCGTGGTCGCCGAATCGCCAGGCGGTGTAGGCATGCCCGAACTCGTGCAGGCACAGCGACACCAACCAGCCCGCGATGACGAAGACGAACACTCCGGCGTAAGCCAGGGGCCGCACAACGGATCCGGCCGACCAGGCCAGCGCCCCGCCGACGGCCGTCAAGCCGATCAGGCCAAGAAAGACCGGGCTGGGTCGCACCGACTCGTGCAGACCCCTGTCGCTCATCGCTCGAAAACTACCGGACCAGCAGCCAGCCCTCGACGTTGCGGTAGAACGTCGACCGGCGCACCGTGCGCGGCGCCGCGACGCCGTCGCGCACCACGGCGGCGCCGGTCGTCCCCAACTGGGCGGCGCGCCCACCGATCCAGCGGCGCCACAGCCGGCCGTCCGGTACGCAGGCCCGCAGGCCCGGTAGGGCCAGCGTCGGCTCGATCCACACCTCGGCGGCCGCGCCATCGAACAGCACGGTGTCATCGACGATCGCCTCGCCGCGAATCATGGATTCGGCCGGCAACCAGCCCGCCCGCCCGACGATCACCGAGCCGGTCTCGTCGCGGATCAACGGCACCCGCCCTGCCGTCCCGTGTCGCGCGCGCCGGGCTGCGCCCCAACCCGCCGACAGCCGGTAGGCGTGGGTGGCGCGGGTTCGCCGGGGCGGTGCATAACCCACCTCGACGTCTAACCGGTCTGTGCGCAGTAGCCGGGTCAGCACCGAGGCCAGATCGGCGTCATTGCCGACCACCACCAGCCGCCGATGAGTGGGCGCCAAGGCGTCCAGCAGAGCAGCGATGTCGCCCGAACCCTCGGTGTGATGGGTGGGCAGCCCGCTCAAAGGACGTGGCAGTCGGGCGTCGTCGAACAGCAATACCGCCACGCTGGGTGCTCGATCGGCCGTATTCACGCGCTTTTCATCGCTTTTACTTGCCTTTTCCCGCCTGTTCTGAAGGCTCTTCGCGTACCGCTGGGTAGGGTAGGTCACCGGCTGGACCACAATAAGCGGGCATAACCCGCGAGACCCCAGGTGGGAGCACGTCAATGCCGGCAATCGTCCTTATCGGCGCTCAGTGGGGCGACGAGGGCAAAGGAAAAGCCACCGATCTGCTCGGTGGACGAGTGCAGTGGGTGGTGCGCTACCAAGGTGGCAACAACGCCGGGCACACCGTCGTGTTGCCCACCGGGGAGAACTTCGCCCTGCACCTCATTCCGTCGGGTGTACTGACGCCCGGGGTCACCAACGTGATCGGCAACGGCGTGGTGATCGACCCCGGAGTCCTGCTCGACGAACTCAAGGGCCTGGAAGACCGTGGCGTCGACACCTCCAAACTGCTGATCTCTGCGGATGCGCACCTGCTGATGCCCTACCACGTGGCCATCGACAAGGT
>JAVROZ010000149.1:0-3389 GCA_032162485.1 Mycobacterium sp. | reverse complement strand
TCGCGGGCGTCCACCGAGTGCATGCGGTTGTCCGTCGGGGTCGCCCGCACGAGTAGCAGGTAGTCAGCGTCGAAGTTGGCCGAGCCGTCGGGGGAGATGACTCCGCCGAGTCGCAACACCGCGTATGTCAAACGGCTCTCGGCGATGAGGACTTCGGCCAGTGTCTTGTCTTCGCCATACTGATCGATCGGGTTGACCGGCGTGTCACCGGTGATCCGCTCCGGGTGCCGGTGGGGGTTGCGGGATCCGTAAACCGCCGCGCTGGAAGCGAACACAAACAGCGGCGGCTCATCCAGGGCTCGCGCCGCTGTCACAAGGTTACGGGTGCCCTCGACGTTGACCTTGCGGGCCAGACCCGGGTTGCGGTACGAGGGCGGGGAAACGATCGCTGCCAGGTGCACAATCGCGGCGGGGCGGTGGCGGCCCACCAGGGCGGCGGCGGCATCGGCGTCGGTGAGATCGGCGAATTCTGCGACGAACCTGCTCGGCGATGCCGTTTCGGCGATTGCTTCGGCGGCGGCCGCCGAAGCCTCGCTAGGCAGATCCGCGGCGACCACGGTATGGCCCCGGCTCAACAGTATCTTGCTGCAGAGCTTGCCAACCTGACCGAACGCTCCGGTGATGAGAACGATCTGGGCGTGCACGGGCTCGTTCATCGTCCGAGCCTGCGTGCCAACGCGGCCCCGGCGTTGCGCATCCGCGGCGAAACCCAGACGGAGAAGACCGGATTGAATATGTCCTCACGCAGTCGCGTGAGTGTCGAGGTTTTGATCCGCCACCGTCCGTCGGCCTTTTCGTAGGTTTCGTGGTAGTGACCACGCCCGTCCAGGTTGAGGCCCGGGCCCAGTCGGACGACGTCGTGCAGTGCCCACACTCCCGTCGCTGTCGTCTCTGAGGTGAGCTCGATCTCCGGGGCGTGCACCTGATGTGCCGTGGGCTGCGACGCCTTGCCCAGTGTGTTGCGGACGAAGTCGACGAACTCGTCGGCACCGTGAATCACCTTGCCGCCTGATGGTGAGGTGTCGCTGAGGAAGTCGTCGGTGAAGAGCTCCCGCCAGTCATCCCATCGCTTGGCGTCCAGGTAGCGGCAGTATCGGGCCTTGAGTTGCTTGATCGCCTCGATCTCCCACAGCGCGGCTGCGGTGTCCAGCATCACGGCCCCTTCATGTAGCGGTCATAGCCAGTTTTGAGATTACAACTTCCACCAAAGAGAATGTTATTCTCGCTAGATATCCACGAGGTTATACCGGTAGGAGGCGTCCCCGCGATGATCTTGGAGTTTGATGCCGATCAGCGGTTGTGGCAGGACACCGTGCGCGATGTCGTCACCAAGCAATGCCCGCCGTCCCTGGTCCGCAGCGTGGCCGAGGAAGGTGTCGACGCGAGTCCGCTGTGGAAGGTCTATGTGGACCAGGGCTGGACCGAGCTGAACGACCCGGCCAGTGCGGTGGAACTCGCGATCGTGCTCGAGGAACTGGGGCGTGCCACCGACCCCACTCCCTTCTTGGCGACACTGAGCCAGTTTGCTCCGTTGGTCGGCGAGCGGTTCGACCCGAACCAATCCGGTACCGGCGTATACAGCGGAGTTACCGCGCGGCGGGATGCCGAAGGTTGGGTGCTGGACGGCACCGCGCGCCATGTCCTCGACGGCGATCGGGTGGACCGGGTGGCGGTGGTGACCGAAGCCGGGGTGTTCCTCACCGGGGCCAGTTCGCTTGCGGCGCGACGCGAATCGGTGTTCGATCCGGTACTCCATGTGGCCGACCTGTCGTTTCGCGAGGTCCGGGTGCCCGACAGTGACCGGTTGGACATTGATCGTGAGCGGGCGCGTCATATTGCCCTGACCGGCATGGCCATCACGATGGTCGGGGCCTGCCAGCGCATCTTGGATCTGGTGCTCGAGCATGTCAGCAGCCGCTATCAGTTCGGAGTGCCGATCGGATCTTTCCAGGCCGTCCAACACAAGGCCGCCGACATGCACGTCGCCGTGCAGCGCGCCCGGTCGCTGGCGTACTTCGCGGCCCTGACCATCTCGGCAGACGATCCTCGCCGCCGGCTGGCCGCCGCGATGGCCAAGGCATCAGCGGGCGAATGTCAGTCGCTGGTCTTTCGCCACGGGTTGCAGCTCCACGGCGCAATGGGATTCACGTGGGAGAACGACCTGCAGTTCGCGCTGAAGCGCGCCAAGGCGGGCGAGCTGATGCTCGGTGGCGCTGCGCAGCATCGAGCCCAGATCGCCGAGGAGTACCGTGCAGCTGACTTTTGATTCCGACGTCGAGGAGTTCCGGGCGGAGTTCTCCGCCTTCCTCGACGAGAATCTGCCCGACGCAACCGAAACGCTGGAGCGACCCCGCTCGGTGTCCCACATGCCGCAGTGGGCGCGCCGGTGGCAACGACTGTTGTTCGACAACGGTTGGCTACTGCCCAGCCAGCCAACGGAATTCGGTGGCCGCAATGCGACGGTGCTGCAGCAGTTCGTCTACTTGGAGGAGCTCAGCCGTCGACGGATTTACCACAGTTTCAATCCGCAAGGCGTGAATATCGTTGCGGCGTCACTGTTGTCATTTGGCAGTGACGAGCAGAAGCAACGCTGGGCGGTGCCGATCCTGCGTGCCGAAATCACCGCGTCGCTGGGGATGAGTGAGCCGAGTGCGGGTTCTGATCTGGCGTCACTGCGCACCAGAGCGGTGCTGGAGGGCGATCACTTCGTTGTCAACGGACAGAAGGTGTGGACCTCGGGCGCGCATGACGCGGACGTGTTGTTGACCTTTGTGCGGACCGACCCCGACGCTCCGAAACACAAGGGCATCAGCGTGCTGGTGATCCCGACTGACACCGAAGGTGTTGTGTGCCGCCCGTTTCCGTCGATCTGTTCCATCGACGACCTGGATTTCAACGAGGTGTTTTTCACCGACGTGCGGGTGCCGGCGGAAAACCTGGTCGGCGAGCTGAACCAGGGTTGGCGGGTGGCCAACGGCTCGCTGGGGCACGAGCGAACCATGATGTGGCTCGGGTTTGCCGATCGCATGGAAAACATGATCGACGACTTTCATCCCGGCACGGAACTCGAGCGCGACCAGTACGCCACCACCATCATGGACAGGCAGGCCCTGCGCCTGTTGGGTTCGGTGGCCCTGGCCCGCGCCGCGCGCGGCGAGGACGATACGTCCGCAATTTCGGTGCTGAAACTTCTCGGCTCGGAAGCAGAGCTCCGCGCGACTGGAAACGCTCTGACGGCCGCCGGCGCCGACGGCCTTATTTCGCCGGCTCTGACTGGACCGTATGAGCCAATGAACCTGGACCACTATTTCGCGAGCTGGTTCGAGCGTTACGCCAGAAGCTTTTCCGGCACCATCGCCGGTGGCACCTCCGAAATCCAGCGCAACATC
>JAVROZ010000148.1:0-3312 GCA_032162485.1 Mycobacterium sp. | reverse complement strand
GCCGCCCTTCCTGGGCTGATGCAGCACCCGGTCGCTCAGTCGTCCTCGCCCTGCGGGGGCAGATCCTTGACCACCTGCGGGTCGTTCTCGGTCATGCCGACCTTGGCCGCACCACCCGGGGATCCCAGCTCGACGAAGAAGTCGGCGTTGATCTGGGTGTACTGGGCCCATTGTTCGGGCACGTCGTCTTCGTAGTAGATCGCTTCGACTGGGCAGACCGGTTCACAGGCACCACAGTCGACGCATTCGTCGGGGTGGATGTACAGCATCCGGGCGCCCTCGTAGATGCAGTCGACCGGGCATTCCTCAATGCACGCCTTGTCCTTAATGTCGGTGCAAGGCTGGGCGATCGTGTACGTCACGGACGTCTCCTCAACGTGTCCTCATGTACGGCTTAATGTGGGCTGCGTTCCGCTTCCCCCGAGGGGCTCTGGGTGAGCGTTCGGTTACTGATACTAGACGTTGCAGATATAACCCCGGCAATTGGCACGCCCGCCAATATGTCCAGTCGCGAAGCTGCAGCTCGTTGTCGACATCGCTCTCGGGCGACATCTGCGACACTGGGCCAGTGATCGTTGGGGAAACGGCGCCCCCGTTCCGGGTCGAACCACGGCATTTGAACGACCTGCCCGAATGCGTCGAACTTCTCCGTTCTGTCTGGATCGCCTCGAAGAGGGAGCTCGCCTGGGTTGCGCGGGACGCCACGTGGTGCGCATCAACACCGCGCACAACCAGTGCTCGAGGTTGCGCAGGATGGCGTGGCCGCTCTTCGGCTGTACGAACGCCGGGCTGGCGCAAGCTCCCGCTCTTCGCCTACCTGTGTCCATCCGTAAACGATCAGCCATGACGCCGTACCCAAACCTGTTGTCCCCGTTGGACTTGGGTTGCACCACGCTGCGCAACCGGGTGGTGATGGGTTCGATGCACACCGGCTTGGAAGACCGGGCCGGCCACACGGATCGGCTCGCCGAGTACTTCGCCGAGCGCGCTCGCGGCGGCGTCGGGCTCATCATCACAGGCGGCTATGCGCCAAACCGGACCGGTTGGCTGCTGCCGTTCGCTTCGGAACTGGTCTCCTCGACCCAGGCCCGCCGGCATCGACGCATCACTACGGCGGTACATGACGCGGGCGGCAGGATCCTGCTGCAGATCCTGCATGCCGGACGCTATGCGTACCATCCGCTTTCGGTCAGTGCATCCTCAATCAAGGCGCCTATCAATCCGTTTCGGCCGCGCGCCCTGACCGGCCGCGGCGTCGAGTCGACCATTTCGGATTTCACGCGGTGCGCGCAGCTGGCCCAGGAAGCCGGCTACGACGGCGTCGAAGTCATGGGCAGCGAAGGATATCTGGTCAACCAGTTCCTGGCACCTCGCACCAACAAGCGCACTGATTCGTGGGGTGGCACGTCGGCAAACCGCCGCCGGTTCCCCACCGAGATCGTGCGCCGCACCCGTCTCGCGGTCGGCCCCGAATTCATCATCTGCTACCGCATGTCGATGGCCGACTACGTCGAAGATGGTCAAAGCTGGGACGAAATCGTCGCGCTGGCAACCGAAGTGGAGATTGCCGGAGCAACCATGATCAATTCCGGGTTCGGCTGGCACGAGGCGCGGGTGCCGACCATCGTCACCTCGGTACCCAATAACGCGTTCGTCGATCTCAGCAGCGCCGTGGCTGAGCACGTCCGCATCCCGGTCGTGGCGTCCAATCGAATCAACATGCCGCAGGCCGCAGAACAGATCCTGGCCGACACCAACGTGCGGCTCATATCGATGGCCCGGCCGCTGTTGAGTGACCCCAAGTGGGTGCTCAAGGCCGGGGCTGACCGTGCCCAGGAGATCAACACCTGCATCGCCTGCAACCAGGCCTGTCTGGACCACGCATTCGCCAGGAAGACGGTGTCGTGCCTGCTCAATCCGCGGGCCGCACACGAGACGAAGCTGGTGTTGTCGCCGACGCGCCGAGCCCGCACCGTGGCCGTCGTGGGCGCGGGCCCGGCCGGACTTGCCGTGGCGGTCAGCTCCGCCCAGCGGGGACACCACGTCACCCTGTTCGAGGCCAATGATTTCCTCGGCGGCCAATTCGACCTGGCCCGCCGCATCCCCGGCAAGGAGGAGTTCAACGAGACCATCCGGTACTTCTCGACGATGCTGGGTAAGCACGGAGTCGACGTCCGGATGGGTAGCCGCGTCAGCGCCGCGGACCTGACGGGTTACGACGAGGTAGTGCTGGCTACCGGCGTGGCGCCACGCCTGCCGGCAATCCCCGGCATCGATCACCCCAAAGTGTTGACCTACGTCGAGGCGATCACCGGCGCCAAGCCCGTCGGAAAGACGGTGGCCGTCGTTGGCGCGGGGGGCATCGGCTTCGATGTCAGCGAGCTGCTGGTGACCGACCAGTCGCCAACACATGAACGACAAAGCCTCAAAGAATGGAAGGCGGAGTGGGGGGTCGCCGATCCGCCCGAATCCCTCCACGCCCAGGGCGCCCGAGGGGCCCTGACCACTCCGCTACCGGCCCCGCCGGCCCGGGAGGTCTACCTGCTCCAGCGCACCAAGGGCCCCCAGGGCAAGCGGCTTGGTAAGACCACCGGATGGGTGCATCGGGCGTCACTCAAGGCGAAGGGTGTCCACCAGCTCTGCGAGGTCAACTACGAGCAGATCACCGACGATGGTCTGCACATCAGCTTCGGCCCCGATCGGCAGCGGCCGCAGGTACTCGCGGTGGACAGCGTGGTGGTCTGTGCCGGCCAGGAACCGGTGCGCGACTTGGCGGACGAACTGCGCCGCGCCGGCGTGGATCCACACATCATCGGCGGTGCGGCGTTGGCCGCGGAGCTAGACGCCAAGCGTGCGATCCAGCAGGGAACCGCGCTTGCCGCTCGGCTTTGACAACGGACGACGGTCGGCCCAGTCCCATTTCGCCCACCGCGAAACCATCCGGATAATGTCTCTGAGCTGCGAAAAGTTACACTTCGAACGCCGGATGCGATAACCATCGCGAAGGAGTAAACCCGGGGGGGCTGGTACCATTAGTCAGAGACGGCAACCGCTGGGCAAATGTCGTCGCCGCCCGTTGGGCGGTGCAATAGTTGGGGAAAGGTCCGAAATGTTGAGGTTGTCGCTTACCAAGATGGCCGTAGTTACCGGGGGTCTGGCAGTGGCGCTGGGTCTCGGAACTGGAGTTGCCTCGGCGGATCCGCTTGACGCGGTCGTCAACACGAGTTGCAGCTACCCGCAGGTGATCAATGCGCTCAATGCGACGAACCCGGGAGCAGCAGCGCAGTTGACCGGATCGCCGATCGCGCAGAG
>JAVROZ010000147.1:0-3027 GCA_032162485.1 Mycobacterium sp. | reverse complement strand
CAATGCGAAGGCCAGACAGCGACCATCGCGGTTTCGGACACCAGTAGCGCCGCTGCGTCGCGGCTGGCATCGCCCCCCAAAGGCATCGACGTATCGGGGCTGGCAATCGTTGAGGCTTTGTCGCGCGCCTGGGGTAGCACGCAGACGTCGTCGGGAAAGACGGTCTGGGCGGTCATCGGCCCCGAAAACCAGCTTTAAGGTCTTAGCACTCTCCGCCGGACGTGCACTGAGCGCTGCGGTCTGGCATTTTCTCCGCCCTCACGTCACGCTCGGCGACGGTAGCTCTAGGGTCGGGTGGCGAGACCCTCTCCAGAAAGCAGCGATGACGTGCGCTTCAGCTACGCCGAGTCAATGACCGACCCGGCCTTCTACATTCCGCTGGCCAAAGCGGCCGAGGCCGCCGGATATCACAGCATGACGATCGCCGACAGCCTCGCCTATCCCTTCGAGTCCGACTCGAAGTATCCGTATACACCCGACGGCAACCGCGAGTTTCTGGACGGCAAGGATATGGTCGAAACATTCGTTCTGACAGCGGCTTTGGGCGCGGTGACGACCAGGTTGCGGTTCAACTTCTTCGTCCTCAAGTTGCCCGTCCGGCATCCGGCACTCACGGCCAAGCAAGCGGGCTCACTGGCCGCCTTGATCGGAAATCGCGTGGGCCTTGGCGTGGGCACCAGCCCATGGCCGGAGGACTACGAGTTGATGGGACTCCCATTCGCGAAGCGCGGCAAACGGATCGACGAATGCATCGAGATTGTCAAAGGCCTCACTACTGGCGAGTACTTCGAATTCCATGGCGAGTTCTACGACATCCCCAAGACCAAGATGAGCCCCGCACCCAGCGCACCCATTCCGATCCTGGTGGGTGGTCACGCCGACGCCGCGCTGCGACGGGCCGCGCGTCTGGACGGCTGGATGCACGGTGGCGGCAGCGACCCCGCGGAACTCGACCGACTCATCGCCCGGGTCAAGCAGTTTCGTGACGAAGAGGGCAGGACCGATCCCTTCGAGATTCACGTCATCTCGGCGGACTCCTACACCGTCGACGGCATCAAGCGACTCGAGGACAAGGGTGTCACCGATGTCATCGTGGGCTTTCGGTGGCCTTACATCAAGGGGCCTGATCCCGAGCCGTTGGAGCGCAAGATTCGGAATCTGGAGAAGTTCGCCGACAAGGTTATGTCCAAAGCGTAAGCGTCAGAGGGAATCCCACTTCGGCGCGCGCTTCTCCCGATGTGCCAGTGCGGCTTCAGAGGGATTGTTGGTGAAACCGGTCAGGATCTGGGTGCGGTTCTCGATCTCGATCGCATGCCGCAAGCTCGGTGCATCCAGCGCTGCATTGAGGCCGATCTTGGTCTGCCACACCCCGAAAGCGTTGTTCGCGGCGATCTCGCGAGCTTTGTTCAGGGCCGCGGCCATCAAGTCGTTCCCGGCCACCACCTGATGCACCAGCTTGATGCGGTCCGCCTCGGCGGCGTCGATGATGCGCCCGGTTAACATGAGCTCGCGCGCCACGCCGGCGCCAACGATCTTCGGCAGTAGGTAACTGGTGCCCATGTCCATCGATGAAAAGCCGGCCTTGATGAAGACCGACCCGAACCGGGCGTTCTCGGAGGCGATTCGAATGTCGGAATGCAGGGCGAACGCGAGCCCGCCCCCGACGGCGACGCCATTGACCGCGGCTATCACCGGGATCGGCAGCTCGTAGAGGCGGACGTAGAGATCGGCCAGGCGCACCTGCGCGTCGTAGGTCACCTTGAACCCCGGGGTCGCCGGGTTGACCTCTGTCCAGGCTTCGCCGGTGCCGCTCAAGTCGGCTCCAGCGCAGAATCCGCGCCCGGCCCCGGTCAGGATCGCCACCCGAAATTCGCCTCGGCTCAGCACATTCAAGGCTTCATCCATGCCATTGATCAGCGATCCGTCGATCGCGTTCAGCACCCTGGGCCGGTTGAGGGTGATGCAGGCGATGTTGTCTTCGAGAGCTTCCAGCTTCACTGCGGGTTCCGGTGACATATCCGAACCGTAGAACGACACAGCAGATTTCCAGACACCGGGCTTACGGTGGGTTACGCCGTCCCGATACGAGGAGCAACGATGGCACGCGCCGATGACGACACCTGGGACTTGGCCAGCAGTGTGGGGGCGACCGCCACCATGGTCGCCGCAGCCCGGGCAGCAGCGAGCAGACGCCCGAATCCCGTCGTGACTGACAGGTTCGCCGAGCCCTTGGTCCGCGCGGTCGGGCTGGACCTGTTCAGTCAAATCGCCGCGGGTGAGCTCGACACCATCGACGTCGACGGCGACCTGGGGTTCCCGAGAATGATCGATACATTCGCCGCCCGGGCAAAGTACTTCGACGACTATCTCGCCGAGGCCGGCGGCGCGGGCCTGCAGCAGGTCGTCATCGTGGCATCGGGACTGGATTCCCGCCCCTACCGGCTGCCGTGGCCGGCCCGCACGACCGTGTTTGAGATCGATCAGCCTGAGGTGATCGAGTTCAAGACGTCGACGCTGGCCAAACTCGGCGCCGCGTCGGGCGCCGAACATCGCACGGTCGGCATCGATCTCCGCGACGACTGGCCGGCGGCGTTGCTGGCAGCGGGTTTTGACGCCGACCAGCCCACTGCGTGGCTCGCCGAAGGCCTGTTGATCGGCTTCCTTCCCCAGGAAGCCGAAGTTCGATTGCTGGACAACATCATCTCGCTCAGTGAGTCGGGTAGCCGACTGGCCGCCGACTACGGGCAGGTTGCCGGCCAGTCCCCGCAGGCACAGCAGCAGGCGCAGAAAATGACCGCCCGGTGGGGCGAGCTCGGCCTGAATCTCGACATCGCCGGCTTGACCTATGCCGGCGCGCACACCGATGTCGCGGCGCATCTGTGGGCGAACCGGTGGAACACGATCACGTCGGATCTCGCCGAACTTTTCCACGCCGCCGGGCTTCCTCCGTTAGGCGATGCCGCGGGCCAGGCCCCGGCCAACTCGATAGGCTTCGTCCGCGCGTCGGCCCCCTGATCCTTCAGGTTC